>CAVEOB010000073.1:1052-2035 GCA_963617265.1 Mediterraneibacter gnavus | reverse complement strand
GAATTTACCTAACATCTCATTGTCAAAATCTATCCCCTCTTCTTTATTATATGGATTTTCGCCTTTGCACATACACAAACGAGTTCGGGTATCTTGCGCTAACGCTTTCAAACCTTCTTTAACAACAAGCCGTCCTTGCGATATTATCAAATTGTTATTTTCATCTAAACCCAGCGTCGTCATTTTTTTAACCCACAAAAACTTTTTTGCTTCCGCTCGTTATTTTTCCAGTTGAAACATCAACAGAATCACCAACACGAGCCACACCCTGTAAAGCCGTCCCACCTGCAATGTTTACCGTTTCCGCATCAATATTTGCATTATCTGCCGAAACTTCAACCTTGCTTGCTTTTATTTTAACCGAATTTTCTTTAATTGTCAAAAAGCAATCTTTAAAGGACAAATTAACTCCTTTTACTTCATCGCCAAAATCCAACGGCAAATAAAACCCGTTGCCAAAGCTTAAAATACGGTTGTTTGTCGTTGTTGTTTCTTTATGCTCACTTTTATATTTCGTCAAATCATATTTGCACGCAAGCAAAAGACCTTTGTCGCCGACACTCGGCTCAACTGTAAAACTAAAATTTTTTCCTATCATCTGAAGAACCGGCACATTGTAAAAAGTATTTTTATCGGTTATTTCAATCGTTTCACCGGTTACATTTCGCAAAGCAATTAACGGTTTCACGTTTACTTTTCCTTTTTCCGCTTTTGTTACTATTACCGGCATAACAGTGTCAATGTTATTCATTGCAAAGCTGCTAAAAATATGCTGTAACTCTGAAAAAGTATCCAATGTTGAGGTGATGTTTAATTCGGGATAATTATTACGCATAGAGTGTTCTCCGTATCAATTTTACAACAGTTTGCCATTTATTGCCCTTTGTTTCGCCGGTATGATAAAAATTGCCAACAAAATAATCATTCCCGTTCAAAGCCTTAAATCTTTCAGACTTCAGATTAACAGGCATTCCTCCTATTAT
>CAVEOB010000073.1:0-1042 GCA_963617265.1 Mediterraneibacter gnavus | reverse complement strand
AGCCCCGATAATTTTGCTTGTATCTATTTGATATAATCCACCAATAACATCGTCAAAATCCTTTACAAATAAAGTCTTGTCAGATAACCAAATATTCGTGCCCGTCTGCCTGCCTATTTCACGAATTGCATTATAAAAGCTTATGTATTGTAAATTGAAATCTGTTAATTTTATATCTCTTTTAGAATTAAATTTTAAAGCCAAGCCCTGCTCATTTGCCAAATTCTGACAAATTTCTTTTAACGTCTTTTCGCCCTCGTAACTTATTGAAATATTGTTTTTTGCCAACAAGTTATAATTGCTCAAGCATTTCAAATCAATACTAAAATCTGCGCTTGTTAAATTCGTGCTAGCATTGATGATTGTTCCAGTATATATCAAACCATGTTTATTTGTATATCCAGCGTCAATAGTTAGAGAATTAAACTTGCGATTTTTGAACCACGCATTAAATGAAGTGGCGAGGTAGCCCATTTTTTCCGTAGTTAGTCCGGTTATTGATACGTTCGCCTCGGGGCTCATTCCGTTTGCGCTGGCGTTAGTATTGAACCTAACATTCGCATCCATATAGACATCATTAAGTAATTTGCTTTCCGATTGCGTTTCTTCACCGCCGGAATAAAGGCTCAATTTCAAATATCTGCGTGGTATACTCCAGTTAGTCAACTTTGCACTCCGTGTCATAAATTAACCGATAACGGTCATTGAATTCATTAAAATTTGGGTCATCATTTCCGTATATATCCTCAAAATAGATATTCCCGCCCAAAATATTTGTTGCAAGTAAGGGGTTAAGATTGTGGCACAATACCGACAACCGCTCAATTTCCCCGTCAATATAAATATCGGCGCACAATGCCCCACTATATAACGTCCGCAAATTTATATCAACACTATATGACGTTTCACCATTTTTCAAAGTGCAACTTAACGATTGATTTGCCGTTTGAACCAAACTTATTTCATACTTCATTATTGTTGCTCCTTTACTTGAACCTCGCCCAAATTAACCGTATCTGTATCGGAACTTGCCGACGGATTG
>CAVEOB010000072.1:1600-2187 GCA_963617265.1 Mediterraneibacter gnavus | reverse complement strand
ATATAACAGAATATTATTTCGCTAATAAAAATAGATTAACCTCAGTTAAGCAATTATTTGTTTTGTATAAAAAAACTCGCCGTGTTTTAAAATAAAACAAGGGCGAGCAGACATTTTGGAGCTAATATCGCAAAATGACAATTATAGAAATTTTAGTGTTTCTCCCAAAATACTTCCACCGTGTTTCACAACAAAGCGGAAGCCTAATCCTAAAATAAAAACTATGGCTAAGTCAGAATTCTGCATTATCACAATGAAGAATAAGACTTTCAGTACGCAAATCGTAAATAATACGTACAATAATTCGTTCGTTAGTACAGTATTTATCAGATATTTTTTATTTTGTCAATATTTTTTTCTGTCAAATTTTGCCTAAAAAATAAAAGCCGCACATTTCAAGGTACGGCTCTTAAATATAAGTATCAAAACTAAATGAGTGCATCGCTGCTGAAATAGTCAATTTTCATAGCTTTGCGGACATCAGACAAAGTTTTTGCTGCTCTAGTTTCGGCAACTGCGCTGCCTTGTCTCAAAATTTCCAAAACTTCTGGCAGTTTTTGTTCCCAAACCTTACGGCGGGTGCGGAT
>CAVEOB010000072.1:0-1590 GCA_963617265.1 Mediterraneibacter gnavus | reverse complement strand
GGATAGGTCCCAGTTCAGCTTGCAAAACATTGTTCAAAAATTTCTTAACTTTAACATCGCCCAAACCGCCGCGCTGGTAATGAGCTTTTAGTTCGTCCAAATTTTGATATTCCGGTAAAAATTCCGCAAAATGCTCAGGTCTGCTGAAAGCGTCCAAATAAATAAACACCGGATTTCCTTCAACCTGTCCAGGGTCTTCAACCCGCAGATGGTTAGGATCCGTAAACATTGACATAACTTTTTTGCGGATATCTTCCGGCTCGTCCGACAAATAAATGCAGTTGCCCAGCGATTTGCTCATTTTCGCTTTGCCGTCTATGCCCGGCAGACGCAAGCAGGCTTTATTTGAAGGCAGAACAATTTTCGGCTCTACCAAAGTTTCACCGTAAACGCTGTTAAATTTATTTACAATCTCGCGGCATTGTTCCAGCATCGGCTCCTGATCTTCGCCCACCGGAACGTCAGTAGCTTTAAACGCTGTAATATCTGCGGCTTGGCTTATTGGATAGCAGAAGAAGCCAACCGGAATACTGGTTTCAAAATTCTTTTGTTTAATTTCAGTTTTAACAGTCGGATTGCGCTGTAAGCGGGAAACCGTAACCAAATTTTGATAGTAAAAAGTCAGTTCGGTTAGTTGCGGCACCATAGACTGAATAAAAATGGTAGATTTTTCAGGGTCAATGCCACAGGCTAAATAGTCAAGCGCAACTTGCAAAATGTTTTGGCGGACTTTTTCAGGGTGTTCGGCATTATCCGTCAGGGCTTGAGCATCGGCAATCATAATGTTGATTTCATCGTATTCGCCGGAATTTTGCAGCTTTACGCGTTCAGAAAGCGAGCCAACATAATGCCCGACATGCAGTCTTCCGGTTGGTCTGTCGCCGGTTAAAATAATCTTTTTCATTTTTTTCTCCATTTTCTATATTTGCTCATTTGTAGCACTAGTATTTATAAAAGGCAAGAGAGTATGGTGTTTTCTGCAAATAAAAATACCCCCGAAACATAAAGCTTTCGGGGGTATTCTTTTCAATTAAGCAAGGACGTTAATTTTTTTGTATTCAAATCGTACGACAGCAAATGTTTGCCTAAAAAGCCGCCAACACCTTTTTGGCGCAGCTCTATAACCACAGAACTGTCATCGTTATAATGGGGACGCATATCCACCAAAATATAGCCGTGTTTATCCAAATATTGGTGCGTCAAAACTGGCTCAAAAGGACTTTTTCGACAGTCAAAAAGTTCCATTTCTCCGCGCTTTTTACCAATAAATACCAAGCCGCGGCAGTTTATAAACGGGTTTCCGAAGTCATCGTTTACCCAATCCGCCACAACTTTGCTGTGTTGGCTCTGCAGGCTGTAATATTTTTTTATCTTGCCGTCTTTCGACTTTTGCGAAGAAACCAAAAACAACTGAGTTTTTTCAATTTCTTCCACATTCCTAGCAGTTTTCTTGGTCAAAGTGTAAACGCCGGCAATACAAATAACCAGCAGCACTAAAACCGAAACAAATTGAAAATTTTTCATTTTGAAAAAGTTTAAAATAATTAAATAATAATAAAATAGTGTATTTTCATATATCATATTTTTTGA
>CAVEOB010000071.1:1662-2259 GCA_963617265.1 Mediterraneibacter gnavus | reverse complement strand
GTGGAAAAAGGGCTGGATTTTTTGGATAAACTCGGTGAGGGTTTGGCAAAAAAGGATTTTAAAATACGTCATTATTTAAGTGATTTGTTGGAACTGGTAGATATGCTTGATGTAAACGGCGAAAGGGTTGTGAAATCGGGACTGTCTGTATCGGAATGTGGTGCTATTTTCCAAAATCCTCTTGCTGTTATAGAGTTGGGTGCGGAGGTTTTGAAGTTTCAACAGGTTTTTATTCAAAACTCCGTGCTCTTCCAGCCGTTGATGAAAACTCTCGGCAATATTTGGAATACCAAAACTTCGGAGTTAAAAACGGAATCGGTAACATTTTAGACGATAAAGTCAGTCTAAAAGATTTAAAGACAATGGACTTGGCGGACTTTTATACAATGCAGGTTGTTTTAATTGTCCGCCGGCAAAACGAGTTTGTATCGTATAATTTGAGCAAGGTTAAAAGATGAGCAATAATGCAATCATAAATTTTTTATTCAATAGTGAAAATGCGGTGCGTGAAATTAACTCGTTTTCGGCAAAATTCAATCAAACAATTGACGCTTTATCTAATAATTCAGCCGTGAAATTTGCCCGCATTGGCGCAAT
>CAVEOB010000071.1:918-1652 GCA_963617265.1 Mediterraneibacter gnavus | reverse complement strand
CGGTTCGGCTTTTTCTGTAAAAGGATTTATGGATAAAGTGAAAGAAGCTCGTGATATTAACGATATTTACAGGAATTTACCACTTGAAGAAATAAGCAGGTTTACAAATAAAATAAAATTGCTCGGAGGGACTGAACAGGAAGCCGGCGAGTTTTTGAAAAGAATGCAATCGGAGTTAATGAAATATAATACCGGGTTGGAAAGTTCTTTGACAAATACGTTGAACAATTTGCAAATTGGCGTCGGAGATATTCAACAAGCTACTGATTTGATTGATGTTTTGCATAAGGCTGTATCCTCTGGAAAATTGACCGAGGCGGGATTTCAAAACATTATGGAAGGCTTGGGGCTGAGCAATGCGCCGGCCATCAACAGATATATGCGCCAAACAAAAGAGGAAATGGAGCGATTAAATCAACTGTCTCAACGTATGGGAATAATAAAACAAGAGGACGTTGATATGGTGAATAAGTATCAACAATCCATTGCGTTGCTTGAGGGGGTATTTAATAGATTTGGGCAAACGTTAATGCGTATAGGATTGAAGCCGATTATTGACGGTATAACGGCTGCGATGGAGTGGTTCATCAATCAGGACGAGGACGTGCAACAGGCGATAATGGGAATTGTCTCTGCGTTTTTGTTTTTACCGCCGGCAATAAAATTGGTAAAGGGGGCGTTAATGGGAATTGTCTCTGCGTTTTTGTTTTTACCGCCGGCAATAAAATTGGTAA
>CAVEOB010000071.1:0-776 GCA_963617265.1 Mediterraneibacter gnavus | reverse complement strand
ATAGACAAAATAATTGCAATGTCAAATAGTATTGCAATGGGTGTTGCGGATTCGGCAGGTATAAAAACAACGCCGCAACAAACAGAGTTCAAATATACTGGTTTGACAATAGATGAAATACGCAAACAAAATCAAACTCAGACGCCGGTTCCTACGCAAAGTATGAAATACGGCGTAACAATGGTTCCACAAGCCCAAACAATATCAAACACGGAAACGAAAAATGTGTCATTTAATATAGACAATTTGCAGGTTGTTGCAAATAATGCAAATGATTTTGTAAGCTCTTTAAGCAAGCAATACGGCGCAAATGTTGATGGATTGAATGCGTTTCAATTTTCATCAATAGGCAATAACACGGTGTTGGAGGGGCAATGAGATTAAGCAGTATCGGTAATCCGTCAAGCGTTGTTTATAGTTCGCTATACGTTATCAGCGATAGTGATACCGGCGAAATAGTAATGACGTTTGATAGTATTGACGAAACAAGGTTTAAGGCGTCAAGTAATGTTACGAGTTACCCTACGGAAAAAGGGATTAACGTAGTTGATTACAAATATGACAATCCGAACGTGTTAGATGTTATCGGAACAATCAGTCGCGCTTCTTTTATTGGGAATAGATATGGCCAAGATGTATCGGCAAAGGCGCAGACAGTGGAAAAAACAAGAACGGAACTAGAACATTATAAAAGTGGGATTTATAAACTAGATATACAGACAAAAGCGGCGTTGCGGCAAGGTTACACTCTGGCTAATTATGAAATACCGGAAACA
>CAVEOB010000070.1:0-2799 GCA_963617265.1 Mediterraneibacter gnavus | reverse complement strand
CCCATATGTATAATGGCTTGAATTTCATCTTTATGAGCATTTAAATATTCTAAAGCATTTTCTGGAGCGACTATCGCCGCAAGTTCTCTTTTAGCAATATTTTTCCATTTGTCTTCACAACCTAGTGTGTCAATAACCACTAAATCTTTATAGTGTTGACGTTCTAATCCCTCTAAAATATTTGAACCGATAAAACCGGCTCCTCCGGTAACAATAATCATAGTTCCTCCATTATTTTAATAAAATTATCACCAGTAAACAAAAAGTTTTTGCCGCAACCTGCTTTTTGAGCGGCTTCAAGGTCGCGGTCTTTGTCGCCGACGGAAACAGATTGCGTCATATCAATGCCATATTTGTCCCGCGCCTTGATAAACATTCCGCAGTTTGGTTTGCGGTCGTTTCCACTCAATTCCGGACAATAAAAAACATCGGTGATTTTGATTCCATTTTTGGCAAATTCGGCAAGCATATAACCATTTAATTTAGCAAAATCCTGTTCGCTGAAATAACCTCGGGCAATACCCGATTGATTGGTTATCACAATAATCAAATAACCTTTTTCCTGAGCCTTGCGGCAAAGCTCAAAAATTCCGTTGATAAACTCAAATTTTTCCGGCTGAAAGACATAGCCGTAATCAACGTTGATTGTGCCGTCTCTATCCAAAAACAGAGCTTTAACCATAGATATTTCTCTCTATCAAATCACAAATCAAATGCCCGATGGCAATGTGCATTTCTTGAATATGCGCTGATGTATCCGCCGGAACCGGCAAAGCGTAGTCCGCCATATCTTTCATCATACCGCCTTTGCGTCCGATCAACGCCACAGTGGCAATTCCTTTTTTCTTTGCCATATCAAAAGCCAAAACCACGTTTTTAGAATTGCCGCTGGTAGATAAACCAATCAAAACATCTCCGGCCTGGCCGACACCTTCCAACTGGCGGGAAAACACCACGTCATAACCGTAATCATTGCCGATAGCCGTCAAATTGGAGGTATCCACAGTCAGAGAAATGGAATTCATTGCCGGACGCTCCAATTTATAACGTCCCACCAATTCCGCGGCCAAATGCTGAGATTGCGCCGCCGAACCGCCGTTGCCGCAAAAAATCACTTTATGCCCGTTTCGGATAGCGTTGGTGCAAATTTCCGCCACTTGAGCTATGGTCGGGGCTAACGTTTTAAGTTCCGCCACATCGGCAGACAATTCATCAAACTGATTTTCAATATATTTTTGCATAATTTATCCTTTCATTTTTGCCGCCAGATTGGAGGTTGAATATCCTTCCAAACGTTGCAGGACAATCGGTTTTCCGCCGTAACTCAACACAAATTGCGCTTCCGGCCATTTTTCAATGGGATACCCTTCTTTGGCTATAACATCAGGACGCAGAGTTTCGACAATATTCATCGGCACGTCATCGTTAAAGACAATGACATAATCCACGAATTCCAACGATGCCAAAAGCAACGCGCGTGTTTTTTCATCTTGTATCGGACGATTTTCGCCTTTGTGACGTTTGACACAAGCATCGGAGTTCATAGCCACAAACAGCACGTCGCAATGTTTTTTAGCCTCAATAAACGAGTGCAAATGTCCCAAATGGCAGCAATCAAAACAACCGTTGGTAAAGCCGATAATTTTATTTTGTTTGCGCAGCTCAGCCACTATTTTTTCAGCTTGTTCCAAGGTGACGACTTTACGTTTTTGCGGCCAATTATTATCCGTAGTTTCCCGACACGACAAAGCGTTGCGCATTTCCTCAGCGGAAACCGTGGCCGTCCCCAATTTGCCCACCACAATACCCGAAGCGGTGTTGGCAAGTTTCAAAGCGTCATTTATCGGCGTGTTACAGCCAAGCGCAGCACCTAAAGTTGCCAACGCCGTGTCACCGGCACCGGAAACATCAAACACTTCCTTAGCTTCTGTCGGCACTTGCTGAATATCGTCGGCATTATCGGCGCCAATGTGCAACATTCCGTATTCGCTCAAGGTGATAATCAAATTTTTTATGCCGTATTTGGCAAACAAAAATTCTGCGCCTTGTTGGGCTTTAGCTAAAAAGTCAGCGGCTTGCGGATTATATTTGCGTCCGGTCGCCTCAGAAAATTCTTTTAAATTCGGTTTAACTAAAGTCGCGCCGGCGTATTTTGAATAATCCGAACCTTTAGGATCTATAATGATTTTTTTATTTTGTTCACGGCAAATTTCCACAATCATTTGAGTGGTAACAGGCGTTAACAAGCCCTTGTTATAATCCGAAACCAAAACAATATCCGTCATTTTGATAGCCTGACGCAAAATCTTTTTAAACTTTGGCAACAGCTCAGATATAACCGGCAAAATTTCTTCTTGGTCGGCGCGCAATAAATGGTTGTTGCCGGCAATCAAGCGGGTTTTAACAATGGTTGGAAAATTCTTCAGTTTCAAAAAGTGAGAAGAAGCTCCGGTTTGTTCCATCAATTCGGAAATTTTCGCTCCGTTTTCATCATCTCCGATAATGCCGATAAAGGTTGTTTTGCACCCCAGAGCCACCAAATTGGCAACCACATTTCCGGCACCGCCCAGCATTTCTTTTTCGTGATTAAACTTAAAAATCGGCACTGGAGCTTCCGGAGAAATTCTCTCAACTTTACCGTACATAAACTTATCCAGCATCACATCGCCGATAACCAAGGCTTTTACTTTTGAAAAATTATTTATATGAGTTGTTAATAGTGACATAGCTGTTCTCTTAAAAAATTAAAGTTAATTACTTCTCTGATGAAGCTTGGCAAAGCTCTCTCTCTCTCTCTCT
>CAVEOB010000069.1:0-2926 GCA_963617265.1 Mediterraneibacter gnavus | reverse complement strand
AGCACCAAGCAAAATAACCTCTCCATTTCGCATCCACTCCATTCGTTCATCTAACACTTTTATTCCGGTAGAAAGTCCTAATGGCTTGCCCTGATGTTGGTATCTATAATCCAATTCTTCTAAATAAGATTGAATTACAGAAGAAATATGATAACTATTTTTATCCATTTAACTTGCTTTCATAGAAAACAGCCGTAACCCCTCACGCCGATTATATTCATCAATGCGCTCACAACTATCGGGAAACCACCGACAAAGAAACTTATCCATTACCGGAAAATCTATTTTAACAGAGTGGAGTAACCGCCCGTTGTCTATCAAATAACCTGTCCAATCGCCCGTTATTTCAGGAAACAACCGCCGAACCTCATCGTGGCAGGCAAGCTCATATTTCCAAGCAAACACATCTGCACCATTAGTTAAAACCCGCAATAACGGATTGTCCTTGATAAGCTGAATAAGCTGTTGTCTGTTCGTTATCCGATAAATTTTATCTTTTATATTTTCTTTTGGTATATTCATTACCCTAAATCCTTAACATCAATTTCTTTGACCTTAACGCCCATTTCATCAAATACATCAACCTTGCCGGCATTATCAGATTTGACATAAATATATTCTTTATCAAACTTGATAATTTCCCGACCAGTACCCCACGCAGGACAACGCACATTCTTCCCGCCATTTTGCACAATAGCAATCGGACCTTTAAGCATATAAGGGCAATTTGTTATTCTAGAACCGATAACAGACATATCTTTCAGATATTCAATCATTGATTTTATCCTTTATGATATTAGATTGCTTATTCAGAAACTCTAAAAGATTAACAGCTTTTGATATATTTTCATTGATACGGGTTATCGCAGAAAAATCTTTTTCCACAATTTCCAAAGTCGCAATATCTTTCTGTATCTGCTGAAAGATTGGCATAAAATCAACATAAAACGCGTGTTGCATATCTGCTAGCACATGGAGTTTTTCCTTGAAAATTTCATCACTGTTAGTCATAAAGTTTTACCGTTTATATCACTATCAATCACTTCTATAAATCTAAGTCATTGATTGAAAGTTCTTTTACTTTATATCCATTTTCATCATAAACATTAACGATAGACGCCATATTTCTATCGCGAACATAGATGTAACTATTATCACACTTTAATATTTCACAACCTGGAACAGCACCTGAACAACTCCCTACTAAAAACACACCCTCACCAGATGTTTTTGTTAAAGTCATTCCACCTTTTAAAGTATGAGGAAAATTATTTATTCTTCCGGTGCAACTATCTTCTATATAATCAATCATTTTCTTATCCTTTCACTAAAAAACTACATTACTACTACGTCAAACTATGACGCATTGTTTATAAATTCTTGAACGTCTTTTATATCTTTTGCTATTTTATAGGCGTATGTTGTTGTCCTACCTAGACGATAAGCGGCTTTATATCCTTTTGCTACAACAGCGTCCTGTAAATCTTTTATCAAAGATTTACTATTAAGGGTTATTTCCTTATTGTCGCCGGCAAACTTAAAGCAAAGTTTGACCTCAGCAGTTACGCCGTCCTCAAAAGATATTTCTATTTGTTTGTAGTTTTCGCCATTGCCGCAGTTTACCCAGTCAAAATAACAAGCATAAAAACCACCTCGGGCATTATTAACCCAGTCAATATTAAAATTATGTCCGCTCAATGCAGAACTCAGATAATCAAACCATTTTTCCTTGCACCAAGTTCTTATTTCAGCATCATCACAATTTTTTATACGCTTTTCTATACTATCTAGTCGGCTGTAAAAACTCTCAAAAATCAAGTTGTTTTCAGGATTCGTCTTTAACAAATCTAACATATCTTTACGCCGCAAAGAACAACAATCACATTGCGGCAATACAGTTTTATCTGATGTTTTATAAGACCGGACATAGTCCAAAGTTTTCAAATAACAAACTTTGATTTTCCGCCCCGAAGACAAAGCACTGTTTTTCAAAGCCTTAACATACTTAACAATCTGATTGCTATGCTCTTTTGTACCTGTCTTATCTTCAACGATCAACAAATGGGAAGAGGTAACCGCCAACACATCAATATCTAGATATTGTTTTCGTATCTCTAAAATTTCTTCATTAGCAGGAATACCGCACTTTTTCAAAAATAAATGTGCGATTTTAAATTCCCGCGGATAAGCCTTTTTGTATTTATCCATTCCAAAGGCTAACAGATAACAAATAAAAGCGTCTTGCGACAACTCGCTTGTTGCATAATCAAAAATATTCGGCTGTTCCATTTTATTACTCTCCAGTTAAAGATAAACCACCTATAAAAGGTGGTCGGAGAGTTCAGAAATCATATTGGTATCAATGATTCTTTTAGCCTTTAGAATCATATTTTTTCAGAGATGTAGATATGATTCTTGGACATTCGCTAAAAGCTCCCCGACCATATCACTATGAATCGGGGATATATTTCATCATCAGCTATTCTGAAAGCCGATAACTTAACGATGTTATATCCTAACACCGATACCAATATTGAGCTTCTGACAGCTCTCTTGCACCCTTAGGCACTCAGAACACAGTTTCCCACGTTCAAGAAAACTGTAACGCAATAAACATTGAAAAGCAATCTATTGTTAAAACCTATCAAGAACTTATTTTTTTAATAAGAAAACTATCCCCAACTTCAAAGGGTTAGCCTAATAAGTGTGGACATTTAACTTTAAGCGGGCGAAAATATGGGGGTGGGGCAAAAAAGCCCAAAAGCTAATGAGGCTAACGCGGCTAATGAGGTTTCCCTCTAAGCCACGCAACACATTGTAAATAGGTATCTTTTTAAAATTGAGGGATAGACGAGGGGCAGAAAAATTAGCCTATATTTTTTGAATATTTAAAAATTTTGCGCCAAGAAATTTCCAGAGTGATTGA
>CAVEOB010000068.1:1678-3009 GCA_963617265.1 Mediterraneibacter gnavus | reverse complement strand
CTATGATATTTTTGCATCAACTTGCTATAAACATCAGGATCTTTACAGCTTGAATGCAAACCGTTTTTCTCTAAATTTTCCACATAACCTGGCACATCAGAAATAAAATCCTTATCAACATCTATCATTTTGAGTTCCAACTGTATTCATATATATAAACACTTTATAGTATATCCAAATCAAGAAAAATATGCAAGATTATTTTTAGCTAATTTATAAACTAAGCCTGTAAAAAACCGTATTCATATACCTTTTCCGCTATTTTAGCAGCCAAAACTTTTTGCGCTTGACGCAAACCGCCGATTAAAGCCATATATTGCACATCAGTACTATCTTTATTCATTTTGCCGCTTTTATCACGTCCCTGAAAATAAGCGCGGATATCATAAAAACTTGCGTTTGGATTAGCCTTTGGCTGTTGGTGATAATATTTCCACAAAGCCTTGCCGGCAACAAATACGGCTTGCGCTTCTGCTGAAAATTCAATTTGCTTATCTTTGATATAATCAGTCATAAAATGGCTGGCAAAAACGTCTTGAGCGTCAACATCTTGTTCGGTAAACGGAATCCAATGATTTATTCCTTGTTCGCTGCTGATACGATTCTGTCCGTGAAAAAGCGTAAAAGCTAAACAATCCGCTTGAAACTCCTTATTTTCTTTCCAACCGTCATTCGGATATAAGAATTGATCGCGGTCATTCAACCAATTTGCTTCAATACAGTGCCGAACAGAGAGATAAATACAAAAATATATAAGATTATTTTTACCTATAGATAAACAATATCTTTTCTGTGGCAACAATAATAATGAAAATTTACCATTATTTTGATAATCTGGCGGATAACAACTCATCTTGCCAATCTCACAGTCCTCATTATTAAATTGAACAATCCACTTATTCAAAGAACCTCTTTTTTCATCAAAAGCAACAAATGTTTTGTTGGGTAAATTGACCCCAGTTTTATTATAAATTTCTGCTGATATTTGTTTAAATTGCGACTTTTCCGCTGTATTCCAAATCATAAAACCAATGGGAAATTGTCCTTTTACATTATCAAAAGTATCTGCCGGCACGGCAAACATTTTCTCCAATTTAGCCTGAAAAACGCTCCGAAATACAGCGAAGTTGCTGGCTTGCAGAATTTTCAACTTTGAAAATTCTGCAAGCCAGCAACCCGGAATTTCCGCCCAAATACGAATAAAAAACTGAGCAAAAAGTTCATTACTCGCTTTACCTATAATATCTTTATATTTTTCATAGTTTTTATTTGCCAGGGCAACTTTTTCTTTATTTTTTCCCGTTCCGGTAACTGTTGTTGCTGTTGTAGCT
>CAVEOB010000068.1:0-1668 GCA_963617265.1 Mediterraneibacter gnavus | reverse complement strand
CGCATACGGTGGATTGATATAAATCACTAATTTTTTCCGTTTTTGTGGATTATTCAAAATATCCAGCAAACCTTCCGGACATTTATCGGCAAAGTCATCATTCAGAAAATCCATCTGAAAAACGTGGCTATCCAAAAGATTCGCTCCGTTTTTTATGCGGTCTTTCATCACATCGACATCTGCTTTATCCAATGTGCTTGCCCAAACATTATATTTATTGGTCAAACCGTTCAGCAGGTTTCCGGTTCCGGCACAGCAATCCCATATATAATACTCATCCTGCCAATTTTCGCCCAAAACATCTTCCAAATATTTCTGACTAAGTTCCACCCATTTTTGAGGCGTAAAAAAGGAACCTTTGCGCTCACGCACATCTTGCGGCACCAACAAATCACGTCTTTCGATAATATAATTCCAAAACTCCTTGCGCGGCGGACGGTCATAAATGCTCCAAAACCGCCGATACGCGCTTTGCCCGTCATTAAACATTACCTGTGTGGCATCTTGCAAACCCAGCTCGTCTTTATCCTTGCGATACATCAAATATAAATTTTGCTTTAACAACACAAATAGACTGTTCTTTATAGATTCATTATCTTTAGAAAGCAAATCAGCCAAATAAAAATCAGCATCAATAATTCCCAGCTTTTTTGCTTTTTCCCAATCTATTTGAATAGTCGGTTTCACATCTTGCAGCCACTTGAAATACACGGTTACAAAGTTGTTTTTGGTAATAGTAATTTTAGAAACGCCTACCCTGCCCAAAACAAAATTATTTTTTATAAAACTTTTCAGTTCCTTATCGTCTTTATCATAATAAAACAGCTGCGACTTACGTTCCAATTCATCTTTAACCAAAGCATACAGCTGCCGAAACTCTTTTGTTTCGTGATTAGATGAAGTTACAGTCCAGTCAAAATCATTTTGAGCAAAAACTTCCGAAACAACATTATATTGCACAAAAGCAATTTTTTCTGCATCAAACGCGCCTAAAAACACTGGGGGCAAATGTTTTTCATAAGTTTTAGCCTTGCCTATGGTCATAATCAGCTGCACAAAAGACTCGTAAATATCTTGCTTGTTGCCGCGCTTGGCTTCCGCCCAAAATAAAGACTGGGTAATCTGTGTTTCATTAAAAAGCTCAGCTTGTTTGCCGCCGGATTTATCAGTAATTTTCGCAATGCAAAAATCAATATTGCCAATGATTTTGGTGTTGTCATAACTGCTGAAATAATCGTTTGCGACTTTGTTTTTCAGTTCTTCTTCACGTAAGGTATTTGAATATGCCATAGTTTTTTCCAACAAAAAAAGCCGCTTGATGAGAGCGACCGGAAGTTGGAAACCACACGAAGTTGGTGCGACATATTAGCAATATACCACATATTTCTAGAATCTATGAAGCCATATTTATATAGCTTATTTTGTCGCCTTCCGGTCAACAACCAGAAGGCGTATAATTTAACGTCCTAAGGACGCTTCGTGGGAGGTTTCCACACCTCAGACAAGTTATCAGCTTATCCAAATTTATGTTATTAAACAAAACGCCATAAAGCAAGGAAAAAGATTCATTTTTTTATTGTTAATTTTTTTATATAGCCATAAACTATTTTATATAAATTAAAGAAAGTAAAAATATGGAACTTGGTAAAATAAAAAATATTAAAGATT
>CAVEOB010000067.1:1639-3038 GCA_963617265.1 Mediterraneibacter gnavus | reverse complement strand
GCGCCGATATAGACAAAAACAAGAATAAAGAAAAAACAGACACTTAGCGAAAATGAGTATCAAAAAATTCCGAGAAAATACTTTTTTATAAGGTGATTGAATGGACAAAAAAATAAGCATACCAGAAAAGACTGTTTTTTTATTACAGGAAAAGAGCCGATACAAAGTGCTGTATGGTGGCCGGGGTAGTGGGAAGAGCGTCAACGTCGCTTTATGCTTGATAATAATTGCTATAAAAAGAAAAGTCCGCATACTTTGCACTCGTCAAATACAAATTAGCATAAAGGACTCGGTTCACAAGCTGTTAAAAGACTTGATTTATCAATACGGATTTGAAAGCTATTTTGAAATAACAAATGAAACTATACGCGGGGTTAATGGCTCGGAGTTTATTTTTAAAGGATTAAAGAGTTCTATTGCGGATATTAAGTCAATGCAGGGAATAGACTATTGCTGGGTGGAAGAGGCTGAGTCTGTTACGGCGGAAAGCTGGGACGTTCTTATACCGACAATACGTGAAGAGGGGTCCGAAATATGGATAACTTTTAACCCGAATATGAAATCCGACGAAACATACCAGCGGTTTGTTGTTGATCCGCCAAAGGACTGTATAACGGTAAAGTTGAATTATTATGACAATCCTTTTTTCCCTGAAGTATTAAAAAACACGATGGAAGCGTGTAAAGAGCTTAATTTTCCGAAATATGAGCATATATGGCTAGGTATTCCAAACACTGAGGCCGGCAATCTTATCAAAATGTCGTATTTTAAGCGTTACAATATATCGCCGGCGGTATTTGAGGGCTTATATATTATATGCGACACGGCTTTTAGCGAAAAAAAATCTGCCGACAACTCCGCCTTTATGCTTGTAGGTATATCGGGTAAAAATAAATATATCTTAGATATTTACGCAAAAAAAGTAGGTTTTGTGGATTTGTGCCGCGACTTAAAAAGCTTTTATCTTAAAGCTATGGAAAACTACGGAAAAGAAAACACGTTGTCGGCAATATATATTGAAAATAAAGCGAGTGGGATATCCTTGACGCAACAATTAAGAAGTGAAGGATTGCCGATTATGGAGTTATACCCAACGGTTCATAATCAGCAACTGCAAAAAGAAGTGACCGCCGACAAATATACGCGTTTTCTTGAGATTGAGGCGGATTTGTGCTCCGGCAATGTATATATTCCTGATTCCGCGCCGTGGTTGCCGGAGTTTGAACGCGAGTGTGAGGCTTTTACTGGTGGAAAGCAAGACGAACACGATGATATAGTGGATTGCCTCTTATATGGTCTGAAAGTTGCGAAAAAGTATTTACAAAATGATTGGAACGCTTTCGCCCGCGCTTTTTCGTGAAATTGACTTTTTTATATATTTTTGATAACTTGAGAAAAA
>CAVEOB010000067.1:0-1629 GCA_963617265.1 Mediterraneibacter gnavus | reverse complement strand
GCAAATGTTCAAATTGTTTAAGAAAAGAAAAAAAGCCGCGTTGCCGGCGTTTAATTATGCCGCTTTTGCCGATTTGAAAAAAGATGAAGAAGTATATATTGACGAGCCAATGACGCTTGCACGCATAAGGCTTGAGGGAAAGGCCGCGGATTTTGGAGCCGAAAAAGGAAGAAAGGCTTACAATTCCCATAGAGCAAAGGTAAACAATCAGTGGATAAATCCGTTGCAATCGGTAAATAGTGGCTATGGAACGGCGCAGTTAACATCTTATAAATATCAACCGGTGAATTATTACGAATGCTATGCGTTGGCGCAAGACCCGCTGTTTAATAAAATTTTCAATATATTATCCAACACTCCGTTTGCACGTGGCGGACAAGTTGCGGGCGACCTTTCAGATGAAGACGTGGGACTGTTAAAAAAAGCGGACATAAAATATAAAATAACGCAAAATTTAAGAAACGCCGTCAGAAGTAGCTTTGTTTCCGGTGGTTGTTTGTTATACATAGACTTCGGAGAAACAATTGGACTTGACCAGCCGTTGGATTTGAGTTCGGTTAATATGAAGAATTTCAAAGGGTTTAGGCAAATTGACCCGCTGAATGTTGCCGCGGTGATGGTTAATACAGTTGAGCCGGCAAAATCTGACTATATGAACCCGAGTGTTTGGTATGTAATCGGTTTGGGAAATGTCCACGCGAGCAGATTTTTAAAATTTGAGGAAAATATACCGGAACGAATAATGCGTCCGATGTGTATGTATTTCGGAATGCCGCTTACAACGTTGATCAAACAAGACGTTGCAAATTCAAATTTGGTAAGTCAAGGTTTGGCAAATTTGGTAAATCGGTTTAGAATTTTGTATTTACAGACTGGAAATGAAAACTTTACGGGTGCCGGTGCGCAAAACTTCCGGCGTAGACTTGAGGCGATGTCGTTGGTCCAAGATAATTATAGCGTGTTTCCGATAAAGGATACAGAAACAATACAACAACTTACAACCACAATTACCGGTATGGATTCGGTTTGCGAGTTCTTTTATCAAATAATCGCAAGCAAAACAGATATCACGCTGTCAATTTTGTTAGGGAAAGGGGCGCAAGGATTATCCGGAACGCTTGAGGGTGAGCGAAAGAATTTTTACGATAGAATACGCACAATACAATCTGGAATAAAAGATAATATTGTTAAAATGTATGGCATAGTTTACGGCGCAATGACTGACGGAAAGTTCAAAGTCTTTGATGATTATGTTTTCAATCCGTTGGAAGTTGCGGACGAAAAAGAAAAATCCGAACAATTAAAAAGCTATGTAGAAGTTGCCCGCTCGTTATTGGAAGTCGGAATCAAGCCGGAGGAAGTTTTAAGTTGGTTAAAGCAGTTTAAAGATTTTCATTTTGACAATATGGAATTTGACACGGAAACAGAGTCTTTGGAAGATTATCAACAATTATTGCAAGGAACAAATGATGAAAACATTGACGATAAAAACAGCGAATAAAAAAATTAACGTAACCAAAATAAACGGGCAATTTGTTTTCAATGGTTGGATAACGATAAAAAAAGACCACGACAATGAAGACGAAAAGGGACGGCATTTGTTTGTTGGTGATGGCGAAACTCCAGCGC
>CAVEOB010000066.1:0-3084 GCA_963617265.1 Mediterraneibacter gnavus | reverse complement strand
CTGCGTAGGGTGTTGTTTCTCGGCTGAAATATTTTTTAGCTGAAATCTCTGAAACAGCTTATATTTTTATTCACGATGACATTGGGGATTATGTTATCAAAAATCTTTTTCATTATGAAGAATGTTTTTGTTTGCAAGGTTTGTAACTTTTGCAAGATGGTTGGTACTTTTTTGTGGATGGCTTTGTCCGGTATTGTATTGCTGGTTTTCTCGGTGCTTATTGCCTGCGGATTTGCAGTGACTGCCGTAATAGCCACTCCGGTGGCTGTGGTTGAAGCGCTGCTGATGTTTGTTTGGGCTTATGTCTTTCCTGTTTCTGCTGCTAAATGTTGGAAGAGATGGCATGAAAGACGCGGCTGTGAATATATGGGAGATACGATTGTCTTCTATATTAACCATGGCGACTTTAAGTGGCACTATCCGATGGCTAAGGAAGTATTTATGCTTCTGACATCATGGGTTAAATCGTATACTTTCAGATTTAATCCGTATTTTGTGGAGCAAACAGAGCTTTACATGTGGTCGGACGAAAATCAGATTGGCTGGTATAGAAAGCTGCATTACGGCGATGCAAAAGCGCTGAGCAAGCTGTCTGTTTCCGCGTTTATGAAAATGTTGAAACAGATTGGTGTAATGGACAACTTGGAGCAGGCAAAACTTTTGGGCTGTAAGCTTCCGGAAGAGGCTCTTCTTAAATTTTTGCATCAGAGTACTGCTGATTGGAGCATTGTATCTGAATGGTTTATGTGTCAGTGTCGTTCTAGCAAAGCTATAAATGAACTGATTTCAGTTGCCTTAAATTATGAAGCGTCTCATCTGTCGGCTAAGATTGCCGAGGCTGTTGTGCTTCGAAACGGATTGCCTCAGGCAACTATTGCTGATTTGCTGGCTAAAAAGGATAACACAGCAGTTTGCCGTCTTATCGCGGCTAACACAAACTATGAATACATAGTTATGCTGAAGTCGGCAAATTGTAATTTGGCAGCTCTTCTGAAAAGCATCAAAAAGCTTAATCCAGAGTTTGAGGGTTTTGATTCTGTTGTTGAGATGTATCTCAACGAAACGACCTACAAAATCTATCATGACTGCGGATATTCTCTGAAAGTTGAGACGGTTAAGAAAATGCTGTCTTCAGACAATATGTCTCTTGCTCTTCTCAAAGAAATTGTTGCTAATGAGCCGATGTTCAAAGACTTGGCTTCGTTAGATGAGGAAGTGAAAACGCTTCTGCAATCTAAGATGAAGTATTTGTCAAGACTTTTCAACTAATTAAACAAAAGCGTTGCTCTTAACCAAAGGGCAGCGCTTTAATTTTTTGAATAAAACGATGTTATTTTTTACTTGAAAAAATCAAAATCTTGTGTTAAATAAAGCTCAATTTAATGTTAACTTTTAGATAAAATTAGAAAAGAGGTGATTTAAGTGGTACAAGTAACAGTTATCGGAAACGATGTAAACCAGTCTTTGAAAATCTTGAAAAAGAAAATGCAAAGAGAAGGTGATTTCCGCGAAATGAAACTGCGCCGCTGCCATGAAAAGAATTCTGAAAAGAAAGCTCGTCGCAAAGCAGAAGCTATCCGTCGTGCTCGCAAACAGATGCGCAAACGCTTAGACACCGAAGGTTTCTAGTCTTTTAGAATACTTTTAATATAAGTCCCCGCCCGCTTGAGCGGGGATTTTTTTCAAAAAAAGGAGAAAATAAAATGAAAAAACTATTTAGTATGCTGCTGGGAATTTGTTTTTTAGCCGGCTGCAACAATGCTGAAGAATCCGTTTCTTTAGCCGGTAAAGATTTTGTAATGCAAAATGCTGAAAACGGTGCAACTATCACTTTGGGATTTTCTGACAATGATTATCATGGGCAGGTTGTCAATAATTACTTTGGCAGCTACAAAACATCGGGCAGCAATATCACTTTCGGTGCCGGTGGTTCAACCATGATGATGGGACCGCGTGAAGAAATGGAAGCCGAGCGCCATTATTTTGCCGATTTAGCAAAAGTAAAGACTTATACGTTGCAGAATGATGTTTTAACCTTAACAACCTCTGACGGCAAAATCTTAGAGTTTAAAGAAAAATAGGATTTTAATTATATAAAAAACTTGTTATTATTATAAAAATATCTTGACAGGTGACCTGATGTGTGTTAAAAAGTATAACATGAGCAAAAATGCTGTTTAGCGTTTCTGCTCATATTTTTTTAATAACACAATCCTTTTGCATAACGAAGCAAGAGGATTTTTTTATAAAGGAGAAAGCCTATGTTTGGCTATAAATGGAAAATGGATGATTCAACGAGTATTGATTCAAATCAACCGAGACGAACTTTACGTGAAGAACTGGAATATCAAATGCAGCAAATGGAAGAACGGGAAAGACAGCAGTGCCTGCAGCCTAAAGAACCTGAGCCTGATTATTCTAAAATGACGTTGCGTGAGGAACTAGAAACAAGATTTAAGCTTTTGGAAGAGCGTGATAAGCAGCAAAAGCTGGCTCAAAGCGAACCGCAGAATCAGAATACAACAATTCAGCCGCAAGCGGTTCAACAAACGCAACCATCTATGCAAGTGCAAACAAATACAGCTCAAGCGCAGCCAGCAACTTTATCAAATAATAATTGGCTAGCTAAATACGACAGCTGGCTGGAGGAAAAGTTTGATAAATATAATTTTCCTTATGATTTAGGGTATGATTTAGGGTATGAACTTGGAAAATATCAAGAGATACAAAAAGATCCAGCTTGGAAAAATAAAGATAAAGAGGAAGAGATGGATACCTTAATCAAAAAATATTTTGAACCATCTATATGGAAAATGAGGAAGGAACAAAAACGTCTTACACCATTAAATATGTCTGATGTTGACAAGCACCAATATGTTAGTTGTATAGGTGCGCAAGGTGATTTAAAATCTTTGATAGAAACCTTAATAGGAGGATATTATAAAGAGAAAAAGGATTGGAATAAAAAAATGGGTAATCCACAAAATTACGGCGGAAAACTTGCTATAATACTAGATTGTTTGAAAGATTTAGGTAATGATGTCATAGGGGCAATGTATGGATATTCAAATCAAAATCTAGATG
>CAVEOB010000065.1:0-3389 GCA_963617265.1 Mediterraneibacter gnavus | reverse complement strand
ACCGGATATTGAGCCCATGCGATACCGGCGCGCAAAGTCCAGTTGTCATTCAGGTAATAATCTTGTCCCAAGGCAAAATTCCAAGCGTCTTTCCAGCGATAATCAACATCAAGATTGCCGTTTTTAATCAGAGCGGTTGTGCTGGCTGGAAATACATAAAAACGATGCCATTGCGTATATTTTACAGTGGCGTAAGTACCCCATTTTTCGCCGAACTTATGATATCCGGAAAGAATCCAGCTAGCAGGCAATTCCGGATCAGAAACAGAATCAAAGCGGTTAAATTCCTGAAAACCAAACAATTTAGCCATATCAGCATATTGAGAATTGATAGTTACGTCATGGTGTCCGGTAGTACGCTGAGTGCTTTTGAAACGATAAGACAAACCAAGTCTAGTGTTTTTATCAAATTCATACATAGCGCCAAGATTCATAGTGGTTGCCCAACCGTCAACCTTAAAATCACTGTAGCCCAAATTTGGCACCGGACTATTTAAATTAGAGGTTAATTTACCTTTGATATAGCGCAAAATTCCGCTTACGCCCAAAGATAAATGATTGTTAAACTTATAAGCAGCGGCAATGTTGGTATCCACAACCTGCAGCTCGGAACGGCGGACGCCAGTTGTCCCCTCTGCAACAAAGCTGTCGTGATTGTAGCGGGTAGCCAAACCAAACGGCACATATACGCCGGCGCCTAAAAACAGCTTATCGTTTACATTATATTGACCAAACATACTCGGCAGCGGAATCATAAAATCCATATCCGTTTTTTTACCGGCTGTATCACCGACGCCGCGGATTTTTGAGGCAACTTCGGTCATGGTCAAGCCGGCTTGCATACCGGAACGTTTTACCAATGTCATACCGGCAGGGTTATAAGCCAATGCCGAATAATCATCTCCGGCAATACCGATACCGGCAAAAGAGCGCCCCAAGTTGGTAACGGAAAATTCATTTAGTTGATAGCCGGCGGCGTTAGCGTTGCCCACACTTGCCAACAAAGCCACAGCAGCAGCTACAGATATTTTTTTCATAACAGTTCCTTTATAAAATTAAATTACTGTTTTTAGAATTAACATATAGTGTTAGGAGCGTAAAGGTTAATAAAGTAAATTTAACGGTATCTCTAAGGATACTAATATTTATTATGGGGGCTAGAACTCTGATTTTTACCGTTTTAATTGTGGATAACTTTGATTTTTTGCTAAATATTTCAGGTTTAACCAAAACTTAATAAAATAAAATTATGCTTAAATCACTAAGTTTAACAAATAGGAATAAAAAAATGGCAACAGTTAATGATACGGAGTTTTCGGATATTTATATTATCCCTGATGGCACCGCCTATATTTGGGGTAGAAAAACCCCAAGCGGGCTTGTTCAAGTACAGCCTGATGATTATGATGAATTTTTACAAGCGGTTATGAACACCTATGATGGTCACAACCCAAGTTATCAGGTAAAATTCAAAGGCTTGAACTATCGTGTGGAGCGCACTGTAACTTTGGAAGGTCAGCAATACTGCGCCCGCAAAATGCCGCACTCCGTTCCTGATATTAACAAATTGGGAATTGAAGAGCACCTGCTTAAATATTTAAAATCTTTAAGCGGCGCCCCTGGACTTATTTTGCTTGCCGGCACTACCGGTTCCGGTAAAACAACTACCCTTTCGGCTTTGCTTAGAGAGTTTTTGCTACGTGACGGCGGCTATGCATTCACACTGGAAGACCCGATAGAAATGCCGTTGGACGGAACTTATCACACTGTTAACGGCGAGCTTGGTATTTGCAAGCAGATGAACCCGCCGGGAGGCTCTTGGGAAGCTGGTTTGAAATCTATGCTGCGTTCTAAGCCGCGTTATGTATATTTGGGCGAGATCCGCGATCCTGAAATTGCTTCTGAGGCTTTGCGTGCCGCTATTTCCGGTCACTTGGTTATGTCTACAATTCACGCCAGCACAGTTACTGATGCTATTCAATCTATTGTAAAATATGCAGCAGCGACTGGTATTTCAGAAGAAATGGCGTACGATTTGGTGGGCAACGGTATTTTGGCTGTGCTGCACCAAACTTTGGTCGGCGTGCCGAAACGCGCTAAAATTGAATATGTGTTTGCTAATCCTGACGGTACAAAGGGCGACCAAGTCCGCGGTATTATCAAGAGCGGCAAGATGAACTTGTCAACCACAATTGAAACGCAGCGTATTCGTTTGTCGCGCGGTGTGCCGCTATTTGACAACTAGTATGGCTATTATATATAAATTTGAACCGCCTTTACCGGCGGTTTTTTATTTTTATTTACTTTTTTTCAATACATTTACGCTAAATTTTAGTAAAAGTGTAAGATTTTATTAAAGGAATAAAATAATGACAGACAAAACGCCGCAGTTTAATGCAGAAGATGCCGAAAGCGTGTTAAATGAAATAAAAACTTTGGGTACTTTGATAAAAGAGAAAAAATATTTCAGAGCCGTAAATGAATCTTTTGTAGTTTTTTATACAATTTATAAAAAACATATCAAAGGTAAATATATTGAATTTAAGGGCAAAAAAGTGCCGATGGCGGCAGTTTTACTGGCAATTATTGCCGGAGGCGTGGCGGTAACGCCGTCAGGAAGCGAAAACACAGACAAAGCTGTGGCAGCTCAAGAACAAACTGAACAAAACAGCGTCCCTAATATAAAAGAAAAAGAAGATATGAACACTTATAATCAAGACGGCGTTAAAGTTTACGGCTTGGTAAAATGCGGAGAAGCTGTGTGCGGATATGTGGAAAATGATAGCGATGATGATATTTCCCGCATTTTAATTTCTATTACATTTCATGATAAAAACGGCGCTGTAATTTATGAAGGCGGCGCAGAAGCAACCGCGATGGTGGCAAAAAGCCGCAGCCGTCTGAAGATTGCGACAGAAGGCGACTTTGACTACTTTGTCTTAAACGATGTAACCGTAGAAAAATAGTTGTTGCTGAAACTTGATTGACACCGCTGAAGTTGGATTATTTCAGCGGTTAATTTTTATTTAGAAGTAAATTATCCGAATATGTTTGACATATATAATTTTTATGTTTAGATTGTAGGTTAATAAGTTTAATATGAGGAAAGAAAGATGAAAAATAAGCAATCCAAAGGTCTCTCTTTCTCTGCGAATCCTATACATCTGATTAGAGGCGCTTTTTCCGCTGTTCAGCGCGTTTTTGCAGGGGTTAGTAAAGAAATATACGGTTTTAAGCACCCCTCACCCGATGCTTACGCATCGACCTCTCCCGCAAGTGGCAAGGTTATTAGATTGCTTCGCTACACTCGCAATGACGCTAGAGAACGTGACCAGAGGAGTGTGTTGCAGTGCGGGCGAAGTATGATTGAAATGTTAGGTGTATTGGCC
>CAVEOB010000064.1:0-3462 GCA_963617265.1 Mediterraneibacter gnavus | reverse complement strand
CTTCCATATCGGCAGAAGAACCGCTGCAGCCGCAGCCACAGCCGCCTTTGGAAACAGTAGGCTGTGCTTTTTGAGATGACTTTTTGTTATCATAAGATTTAGATTCTTTTTTCATTTTAATCTCCTTTGAATTTGTTTATAAAAACATAACATTTTGCTGTTACGCCAAAAGAGATAAAACTGATTTTGCCAAATCAAAGATGATAATTCGGTTAGCTGTTTTTGCTCTCGTGATAACTTTTTTCGGTATTAACCTGCCAAATGGCTTTTTTATCCGGCAATTCGCCTAAAATATGCCGAACCGCAGCAAAGGAAGTTGCCATTGAGTGGTCCATATTGTTATAGCGATGCTGTCCGTTGCGTCCCACGCAATAAAGGTTGTCAAAAGAGTTCAGGTAATCAACCAGTTTGTCAATGTCTTTATAGGTGTCAAAATAGGCAGGGTAGGCTTTTTTTACCCGCTCCAAATGCGAATCTAAAACATCTTTAGCATCGGAAATTACGCCCATTTTCAGCAATTCTTCCACACCCAACGCGCGCCATTCCGCCGGACTCATATTCCAATATTTGTCGTTTTCGCTGCAAAAATATTCCAACCCAATCCAAACAGTTTCCTCTGGTTTTGCCACTAAATACGGCGACCAGTTGTTGAAGATTTGAATGCGTCCCAGTTTTACGCCTGTATCCTGCACATAAATCCAGCAATCCGGCACAATGTTGTTAAGGGTCTTGATTTTTGTTTTATTTTTCAAATTCAGCTTTTTCAGCAAAAGTCCGACGGTGACAAAATCACGGTACGGCAGTCCTTTGGCAATCCGCTCTATTTTGCTTGGAATGTTGTCAATGCCGGCAGCTAAATCTTTCAGCGGCATAGAAGAAATGATTATGTCGGCAGGCAGGGAATATTCTTTGCCGTCTTTAATATATATCACTTCTTCAAGTTTGTTTTTCTTGGTTTTGAACTTTGCGGCTTTAGCGTTTTTTATGATTTGTCCGCCCATATTTTCAAATTGTTCGGCAGCGGTTTCCCAAAGCTGCCCCGGACCGAATTTAGGATAGCTGAATTCTTCTATCAGCGAAGTTTCCACTTGTTTGGGCTTTAAAAACAAGAGCTTGCCGAAAATGTCTTTCAAAATAGCAACAATGGAAAGCCCTTTTACGCGCTGAGCGCCCCAGTCGGCGGAAATGTCGCGCGGGTGTCTGCCCCACAGCTTTTCGGTGTAGCCTTCAAAAAACATTGAATAGAGCTTGCGCCCAAATCGGTTGATATAAAAGTTTTCCAGCGAAGTTTCTGGCAGTTTGCGCATAATGGCAAAAATATAGCTGAATCCGGCTTTGGTAGTGGTAAAAAATCCCATGTTTAAAATAGTGTTCAAATTCATTTTTACCGGATAATCAAAGAACTTGCGTTTGTAATATATGCGGGAAATTCTCCGGCGCTTCAGCATAACCTTGTCTTCTTTTTCGGGATTCGGACCATGCGGATTCAGCTCAAAAGTGCGTCCGGTTTTCAGGTCGTCAAAAGACGGAGCGCCCTGCAAAGGCATAAGGTTGTTCCACCACTCTGTTACCTCGCTGTCTTTAGAAAAAAATCGGTGACCGCCGATATCCATACGGTTGCCGTTATAGCGCACGGTGCGGGATATACCGCCGATGGCGTTGCTTTCTTCTAAAATAGTTACTTGAAAGTCTTTAGATTTTTTCAAAAGTTCAAAACCGGCAGTCAAACCAGCCGGACCAGCTCCGATAATAACAACTTTTTTCATGGCGGCTCCTTTCGCAAAATTTTAAGCTATATTAGCCTGCCATAATTTACTTATTCGTTAAAAATTGAAAATGTTTGCAAAATCTCTTGCCTTTTAGGTGATAAAAAACTAAATAAGTTAATATAATGAACGATATTTAAGGAAATTAAATGAAAAAAGTTTTTTGCTTCTATTGTCAAAATGACGTGTCCCCTTTAAAATTTTGGAAATGGAGCTTTTGTCCGCATTGCTGGCATAAAACTATCGATAGCGGCGATGGTTTGTATTTGGTGTGCGACCGTTGCGGCGCCAATATACCTGTAGATGCGGAATATTGCCTGAAATGCGGGCACGGCGTTAACGGGCATGCTGATAATGAGCAATTTATGATGCTGCCGGAAAATAAATCATGGTTGAAATTGCTGCAGGAAGCTGGTTTATTTGCATTTTCAATTTTGCTGGCGGCGGGAATTTTGTATCTTTCAGTTTACTTTTTGCTGATTGTACTGGCATTGGTGCTGGTCTTTGGGCTGGGGTGCATGATTTACAGCGGCATAAAGCAGAAATTTTAACAAAATAAAAAAGACCGAATGGGTATTCGGTCTTTTTTATTAAGGGCTAATAGCAAATAAAAGATGCTATTACGCAGATTCCGGCGAAAATGCCAAAGAAAACAGACATGTCGCGGGTTTGGTCAGAGTGTGAGGCGTTAATGCCGAAGGCTATTGCCAAAATCAGGCTGATAACAGACAGCGCCGTGAACATAGCAAAAAATGCATGGCTTTTTTCTTGTTCTTGGGGCTTGTCTTTAGTTTGTTCAGCCGATTTCAGTTCCGGTACACTTGCTTTTTGCGAGGCAGGAACAACTTGATACAGATTTTGATTGAAATCAAAGCTTGATGCAAACTCTTCCTCCGCGGCTTTTGCTTCTACCGCACTAACGACTTCTTTTGTTTCACTTTGAAGGAAGTACTTGTGAATCAGCATACAACCGCCGGCTCCAAGTACAATACCCAAAATGAAAACAACTAAAATAAAAAAATAATTTTTCATAAAAATGGGAATAATTGTTTTAAATGTAGTCAAATTGTAACTTTTTTTGTCAAAAAGTCAAGCCAAAAGCAGTTGTTATTTTAAAATTTTTAATTGTATTGCACGGGGTTTTGGGCTATAATAAAAGAATATAATTAACAATAGAAGGGTAGCAATAATGTATAAATTCAGATATTTTTGTTGGCTGAGCGTTTTAGCAGTGTTTCCGGTTCAGGCGCAAGAGATTGATATGCAGCAAAAAATTCAGGAAGCGTTTAATATTCCGCAAATTCAAGAGCTGCTCAGCAGCGGTTTTCAGGTTAGTGATGTTAACAACGATGGTTTTATTTCGGAAAATGAATTTAGCTATTTGGTTAATGACATTGATATGGAAGCGGCTTTGAGCGATGAGCAGAAAGAGGCTAAAAAGCAGCGTTGGCAGGAATATTTTGAACAAGTTGACGCGAACGGCGATAAAAAGCTTGATGAAGCGGAATATACAAATTTTTTGCAAAAAGAGTCCGAATTTATGGTGCAGGAGCGTATGCAAAAAATAAATGAAATGGCAAATAAATTGCCGGAAGAAATTAGGGAAGAATTTAACGCGCAAATGGCTAAAGCTAAAGAGGCGCTGGATAAGCTGCAAAATACACCGCCGGAAGAATTTGCCGATAAATTTATAGAC
>CAVEOB010000063.1:0-3690 GCA_963617265.1 Mediterraneibacter gnavus | reverse complement strand
GATTGTACCAATGTTGCAGTGCGGTTTGCTGCGTTCAAATTTTTCTTTTGCCATTATAATTTCTCCATAAAATACAGATTTTCATTTTTTCCGAAAGGAAGGTTGGCATACCTTCCCTCCGGAGTCTTTAACATTAAGTTATCTAAGCGTTTTTCGCTTTGATAGTTTCTGCTACTTCTCTTGGAACTTCAGCATAATGATCAAAAATCATTGTGAACTGAGCACGACCTTGAGAAAGTGAGCGAAGAGTGTTAACGTAACCAAACATATTGGCGAGCGGAACAAAAGCATCGACAACGCGGGCATTACCACGCTGATCCATACCGTTCACCAAACCGCGGCGAGAGTTCAAATCGCCGATGATGTCGCCCATATATTCTTCAGGGGTTACAACTTCAACTTTCATAATAGGTTCCAACAGCTTTGGAGAAGCCTGTTTCATACCTTCACGGAAGGCAGCACGAGCGGCGATTTCAAAGCACATAACGTTGGAGTCCACTTCATGGTATGCACCATCATACAATGTGCATTTAACACCAGTTACTGGGTAACCTGCCAACACACCGGTATCCATTGCAGTGCGTAAACCTTTTTCAACACCTGGGATATATTCCTTAGGAACGTTACCGCCAACAACGGTGTTAACAAATTCAAAGCCAGTGTGATCTTCGGTAGGTTCAAATTTAATTTTAACCTTAGCGAACTGACCGGCACCACCTGATTGCTTTTTGTGAGTATATTCAATATCACAAGGTTTGGTGATGGTTTCACGATAAGCAACTTGAGGATCGCCCACGTTAGCATCAACTTTGAATTCTCTTCTCAGACGGTCTACGATGATATCCAAGTGCAATTCCCCCATACCGGCAATAATGGTTTGACCGCTGTCCGGATCAGATGTTACGCGGAAAGACGGGTCTTCCATAGCCAAACGAGACAAAGCCAAGCCCATTTTTTCTACATCGGCTTTAGTTTTTGGCTCAACGGCTAATTGGATAACCGGTTCAGGGAATACCATGTTTTCCAAAACAATCGGCTTATCGGCATCGCACAATGTATCACCAGTGGTGGTATCTTTCAAGCCAGCCAAAGCGATAATATCGCCGGCATGAGCTTCTTTGATATCATCACGCTTGTTGGCGTGCATCAACAGCATACGACCGATTCTTTCTTTCTTATCTTTTACAGAGTTGTAAACATAAGAACCAGCAGTCATTGTTCCGGAATAAATACGAATAAAGGTCAAAGACCCAACAAACGGATCGTTCATGATTTTGAATGCCAAAGCAGACAAAGGTTCATCATCGCTCGGGTGTCTGTCTTCTTCAATATCCGTACCAGGTTTAACACCGCGGATAGCAGGAATATCCATTGGAGAAGGCAAATAGTCAACTACAGCGTCCAACAAAGGCTGTACACCTTTGTTTTTGAAAGCTGTACCGCAAAGAACAGGTACGAAATCTTGGTTCAATGTACCTTTGCGGATACATTTTTTCAAGGTTTCTTCTGAAATTTCTTTACCTTCCAAATAGTCTTCCATAGCAATTTCATCTTGTTCAACAGCCATTTCTACCAATTGGTTACGATACTCTTCAGCCTTTTCTTTCAAATCAGCAGGAATTTCTTTTTCTTCAATTGGAGCATCTGCTGTGTCGCCGGTATAGATAATGGCTTTCATTCTAACCAAATCTACAATACCTTTGAAGTCTGCTTCGGCGCCGATTGGCAATTGAATAGCCATCGGGCGGGCGCCCAAACGGTCAACAATCATATCCAAGCAGCGATAGAAGTTGGCACCGATACGGTCCATTTTGTTACAGAAACAAATTCTTGGTACATTGTATTTATCAGCTTGTCTCCAAACTGTTTCAGATTGAGGCTCTACGCCGGCAACCGAATCAAATACGGTAACAGCACCGTCCAATACACGCAAAGAACGTTCAACTTCAACAGTGAAGTCAACGTGTCCCGGAGTATCGATGATGTTAATACGGTGACCATTCCAATAGCAGGTTGTAGCTGCAGATGTAATGGTAATACCGCGTTCCTGTTCCTGTTCCATCCAGTCCATGGTGGCAGCGCCATCGTGGACTTCACCAATTTTGTGGTTTACACCTGTATAGAACAAAATACGTTCGGTTGTTGTTGTTTTACCGGCATCAATATGAGCCATGATACCAATGTTTCTGTATAATTCCAATTTGTGTGTTCTAGCCATTGCAATTTCCTTATATTAGAACTTGTAATGTGCGAACGCTTTGTTGGCTTCTGCCATTCTATGGGTATCTTCACGCTTTTTAATAGCAGCACCCTTGTTGGCAAATGCATCTAACAACTCATTGGCAACTCTATCTGTCATTGTTGTTTCAGAACGTTTTGCGGCAGCGGCAATAATCCAGCGGATAGCCAAAGCCTGACGACGGTCTGCGCGAACTTCGCAAGGAACTTGATAGGTTGCGCCGCCAACACGACGAGAGCGAACTTCTACAACTGGCTTAACATTTTCCAAAGCGGTTGTGAAAACTTCCAAAGCGTCTTGTTTGGTTTTGGCAGCCATGATATCAAAAGCCGAATAAACAATTTTTTCTGCAACGGCTTTTTTACCATCTTCCATGATGTTGTTAATAAATTTTGCTACTACCTTGTTACCATATTTAGCATCAGGCAGTACGATTCTTTTTTCAGCACTATGACGACGTGACATTATTATATCTCCTATTTAGGTCTCTTAGCACCGTACAAAGAACGGCGTTGACGACGTTTAGAAACACCCTGAGTATCCAAGGTACCACGAATGATATGATAACGAACACCTGGCAAGTCTTTTACACGGCCTCCTCTAATCAGCACCACTGAGTGTTCTTGAAGATTGTGACCTTCACCAGGGATATAGCTGATTACTTCAAAGCCATTAGTAAGACGAATACGAGCCACTTTACGCAAAGCTGAGTTTGGTTTTTTAGGGGTTGTTGTATAAACCCTTGTACAAACACCGCGTTTTTGTGGGCAAGATTTCAAAGCTGGAACTTTGTTTCTCTTCACTTTTGGTGTTCGTGATTTACGAATTAACTGATTAATTGTAGGCATCACATTTTCCTTAAAAGTTATAAATTTACACAAAACTAACCACCAAATGTTTGCGCATTTGGTCTTAGTTAGGCGGATAATAACATAAAAACCAAGAGAGTCAATAACTTTTTAAGCAGATTATTATATAAAAAATGTGACGCCGCAGATGTTTTGAAAATATTGCGTATCAACGCATATACAAGTTATTTTTATAATGCCCCCTAACTAATAAGGGATAAGTAAAAATACCGGTTTCAACAAATGAAACCGGCACAAATTCTCTGAAGTTCGAATAATGAGGCTAATGCGAAGTAAGATTTTTTTGCGGTGTACAAACTAGTACATAAGAAAAAATCTTACCAGTAGTAGACCATTAGGCGAGCTTCATCGCCTTAAAAGCGGTATTGATACTGCAGAGCATACATATTGCTGTAGCTTTTGTATTTTGCGTTAGCGTCATGTTCCGGTGAATTCCAAACTTTGCCGTGCATCATAAACAGATGTGCGTAGCCTAAGTCAAACTGATGATTTCCGGTAGCATAGCTGACGCCGAAAGATGTCCATAGACGGTCGGTATCCGGAATACGGTTGGTGCGGTAGGTGTTGTTCGGAACCGGAGAT
>CAVEOB010000062.1:0-3769 GCA_963617265.1 Mediterraneibacter gnavus | reverse complement strand
CCTCGTTATGAGGCTCATGAATCAGGGCGAGGGAAAGAAAATCTCGCTGCCGGAGGTAAACGCCCGCATCAATGAATTGCTGAAACAAAGCATCAAAAGCGACGGCGTTATCAATTTATTTTCTGATATTAAAGAAGAGTTTTCGCTGTTTGACGCTAAATTTTTGGACGAAGTGTCTAAAATGAAGCAAAAAAACTTGGCGGTTGAGCTTTTAAGAAAGCTGATAGCAGAGCAAATTTCTGTTTATCGCCGCACTAATGTGGTGCGTTCTGAAAAGTTCAGCGAAATCATTCAGCAAGCTATGAACCGCTATTTAAATGGTCTGCTGACTAATGAAGAAGTGATTGAAGAACTCTTGAATTTGGCAAAACAAATTGTTTCTGCTCAAAAAGAGGGCGAAAGTTTGGGCTTGAGCAGCGAAGAAGCCGCTTTTTACGACGCCTTGACACGTCCGCAGGCGGTTAAAGATTTTTACCAGAATGATGAACTGATTGCCATAACCAAAGAATTAACTGAAGCCTTGCGTAAAAATAAAACCATAGACTGGCAAAAGAAAGAGTTTGCCCGCGCCGGAATGCGCATGTTGGTTAAACGCCTGCTGAAAAAGCATAAATATCCGCCGGAAGGGTTGGATGACGCAGTGCAAACCGTTATAACACAATGCGAGCTTTGGGCTGATTATGAGATGGACACAGAAAATAATACTTTATAAGTCTTAAATATATCTTTCTTGCAAAACAAAAACTGTTGTGTTAAACCTGCAAATATATTGTTATTATTTGTCGGGAGGTATGTGTATGTCCGGTGATGTTTGCTTTCATAACGCTGTAGTTTATAACGGCTATTCAATGATGAAAAACTGCGCTGTTTTAATCAGAGATGATAAAATTGTTGATGTGTTTAATGAAGAGCGTTTTTTTCAAAAGAAATTTGATGCTTCCACTCGTCTAATAGACGTTAAAGGTTGTAGCATAGCCCCAGGTTTTATAGATACGCATATCCATGGTTTCGGCGGCTATGGAACTGAAGATTGCTCGGCAAAGTCTATTTTGAAAATGTCTGAAGGCTTGGCAAAATGGGGCGTAACCTCTTTTATTCCGACACTGTATTCAGAAAAGAAAGATAAAATGATTCGCGGTATTCGGGCAATCGTTAAAGCTATGGGAAAGGAAAAAGGCGCCAAAATTTTAGGTATTCATTTGGAAGGACCTTTTATTTCTCCGGCTAGGCTCGGAGTGCAGTCTCCTGATACAATAAGTCCAGTGGATTTGGATTTGATGGAAGAACTGTGGCAAGCTTCGGAAGGACATATCATCAATATGACGCTGGCTCCGGAAATAAAAAATATGCGGGAGCTGGCTTTGTATTGCATATCTAAAGGCATTGTTATGCAGGCAGGGCACACAAACGCCACCTATAAGCAGATGATTGAGGGTATGCAGGCGCGGATTATGCATGTAACCCATTTGTTTAACGCTATGAGCCGCATGCACCACCGCGACCCAGGAGCTGTCGGAGCCGTATTTATTCATCCGGAATTGTCGTGTGAAATTATTGCTGATGGCATTCATATTGATCCGGAAATTATAAAGTTTTTGCTGACCTGTAAATCTTTGGATAAAGTTGTTTTAGTTACCGATGCTCTAAAGCCGACAAAACAAAAACGTGGTCCTTTGTTTGCCAACGGCGAGGAAGTGTATTTGGATAAATGTTTTTACAGAAAATCGGACAATGTGATTGCCGGTTCAGCACTGACAATGTTAGACAGCGTGAAAAATATTGTTTCTTACGGATTTAGGCTGGAAGAGGCTATTCATATGGCATCAACCAATCCGGCAAGAATTATGAAACAAGACAATTTAGGCGTTATCGCTCCGGGGTATGATGCGGATTTGGTTATTCTCAGCGACAAACTGAAAGTTAAATATACAATTATTAAAGGGCAAATTTATGAGAAAGGAAAATTGGTATGCGCGTAATAATAAAAGATGATAAAGACTGGGTGGCAGATTGGGCGGCAAACTATGTAGCCTATAAAATCAACCGTTTTAAACCGACACCTAGCAAGCCGTTTGTCTTGGGCTTGCCGACCGGTTCAACTCCGCTCGGTATGTATAATAAGCTGATTAAGCTGTGCCAAGAAGGCAAGGTTTCATTTGCCAATGTTGTTACTTTTAATATGGACGAATACATTGGTCTTGCTCCTGAGCACCAGCAAAGCTATCATTATTTTATGTATGAGAATTTCTTTAATCATATCGATATTCAAAAGAAAAATATTCATATTTTGGACGGTCTGACCAAAAATTATGAAAAAGAATGTTTGGGCTATGAACAAAAAATTAAAGAGATCGGCGGTATTCATCTATTTATCGGCGGGGTCGGCGAAGACGGACACATTGCCTTTAACGAGCCTTTTTCTTCGCTGTCTTCGCGCACCAGAGTAAAAACACTGACCGAAAGCACCATAAAAGCAAACTCTAGATTTTTTGATTATGATTTATCAAAAGTTCCGACTCAAGCTTTGACCGTTGGTGTCGGCACCATTATGGACGCTGAAGAAGTTATGATTTTGGCAACCGGAAAAAACAAAGCACAAGCATTGAAACACAGTATAGAAGAAGGCATTAGCCATGTTTGGACTTTGTCTGAATTACAGCGCCACCAGCACGGAATTATCGTTTGCGACAAAGAAGCGGCTTCAGACTTGAGCGAACCAACGGTAAAATATTTCTTGGAAATCCAAAGCAAAATCCCAGGCTAAGGAGGAAACTAAAAGTCAGAATTTTGAACGATTACAAAGCTCAACTCATTGATTGAATTGAGCTTTGTGTTTTTTAAACAGCTTGGTCTAAAATATCTTGGATTATTTGTTTGGCTATATAATAGGCTAAATTAACAGGAACAGCATTTCCAATCATTTTATAGCCATCGGCTAAATTTTCATATTTAAAGATAAAATCATCTGGAAATGTTTGTATTCTTGCGCATTCTCTAATTGATAATCTTCTATATAAATTTTCTTTGCCCTTTACAAATTCTCTTTTGTCCTTTCCTACTTCAATCATTTTAGGGGCTTGAGGGTGTATAGGGGCGTGTCTTCCGCCTGCTTGAATCGTAAATGAAGGTTCGTCCCAGTTTCTGACTCTGTTTCTACTCATATAAATTGTTGAGAATCCACCAGTCATATATTCATTATTAGGAACAGCCAAATTATTGCCGTTTGTTTTATTTTTATCTTTGGCAGGTTTTACGCTGTCTTTCAAATCCCAAATACAATCTCTTAATGTCAATCTTTTCTTATCTAACGGCGTCAAATGGAATATTTTATTTGTAATATCTTGTCTATAGCCGACAAATATTACTCTTAATCTGTCTTCAGGAACATCAAAATCGTTGGCATTAACAAGTTGATAATTTACATTATAGCCCAATTCCTTAAATGCAGAAATAATATTTTCAACTGCTTGATGATGTTTTGTATGTAAAATTCCTGATACATTTTCAGCAACAAAAAATTTAGGTCTGACTTGTTTTATAACTCTTATATATTCATAAAATAATTGACCTCGTTGGTCTTTTATTCCTAAACCTTTTCCTGCTTCGCTCCAACTTTGACACGGAGGACCTCCAATTACACCATCAACCTCTAAAGGTAATTCACTTGAAGGAATATCTCTGATACTTCTTATGTCCATTTTTGTTTCAGGAAAATTCAGGTTATGTGTCGGATAAATGGTTTTATCATATTCATTTGCCCAAACAATTT
>CAVEOB010000061.1:0-3826 GCA_963617265.1 Mediterraneibacter gnavus | reverse complement strand
TTCATAATGAAAAAGATTTTTGATAACATAATCCCCAATGTCATCGTGAATAAATTTATAAGCTGTTTCAGAGACTTCAGCTAAAAATCATTTTAGCCGAGAAACAACACCTTACGCAGAATCTTCAAACATTCAGACAAAGTTAATCAGTTATATAAGCAAAACTTTCTAACCAATAATCCCTATCCTAATAATTTTACATAATTCTTTATAAAGTAGTTTTATGATAGCGCTTTTTTATTTTTTTGTCAAATTATTATAACAAAAAAGCCCGCAAGAAAGCGAGCTATTATAATATTATGTATGGAATCCTAGGCGATAATATTCGGATTGATTGAATTTTCTACTTTACTGATTTTTTTTGCTAAACCGACTTTTTGCCCTGCTAACTGTTTTGCCTGATAAAAATCAATAGTTTTTCCTTGTTTCAGCAATCTTGACATATCAGTATTAACATGTCTTTGTTCAAGTTTCAGCTCACACAACAGCAGTTGAAGTTTAGCCGCTTTATCATTACCTATCATCAGTAAAATAACCCTTTCTGCAATTTTCTTGTAACAAAATCCATTTTTTTGTGGATTTTTTCGTTCAAAGTTGTAAAGAGTATACATTATTTTTTGACTGATTGCAATAATTTAAAACGGAGTTTTTATATGACTAACATCAAAAAAATCGGTATTTTAACCAGCGGCGGAGACTGCGCCGGACTTAATGCTGTGATTATGGCTGTGGTAAACGCTGCCACCAAGCAAGGCTGGAAAGTTTACGGCATTCACGACGGCACCGACGGCTTAACCAACCGCCCGCTTTCCTACGAAATTTTGACTGAAGAAAACTTCAGCAGCACTCCTTGGCCGAGAATGGCAGGCTCTTATTTGGGTTCGCTTAACACCGGCGTAAAAGAATCGCAGGAAGTTTTGGCTCAGCGTTTCGGAGAAGGCGTGCGCGAACTCGGTTTGGACGCAGTTGTAGTTGTCGGCGGTGACGGCAGTATGAACATTGTCAGCACCTATTGCAAAATGGCGGGTGTAAAAATGATTGGTATTCCTAAGACCATTGACAATGATACTCCGCTGACAGAGTTTTCAGTTGGTTTCAACACCGCTTGTCAGGTATGCACCGATGCTTTGGACGATTTAATGACCACCGCCCGCTCGCATCACCGCGCTTTGATTTTGGAAGTTATGGGACGCGACGCCGGACACCTGGCTATGCATTCCGCTATTGCCGGTTTTGCCGATATTTGCTTGGTTCCTGAAATTCCATATACTTTGGACGGTATTGTTAAAAAGCTGGAAGCCGTAAAAGCCAGCGGACGCACCAGCGCTTTGATTGTGGTTTCCGAAGGCGTTAAAACCGAAAACGGCGAAGCTGTTACCGGCGCTGTAAATATGGTCGGCGAAAAAATCAACGGTGGAATCGGCGACTACCTGAGCAATTTAATCAATGCCAACTACAAAGGTTTCCAAACCCGCGTTACCAAATTAGGACATGTTCAGCGTTCTGGCAACCCAACGTCTTTCGACCGTACTTTGGCCGTGGTATTGGCTGCCGAAGCTGTACGCCTGCTGACAGAAGGTCACACTGACCGCATGGTATCGCTCAGCAACGGCAAAATCACTTCCTTTACTTTGGACGAAGTTGTTGCCGCCGGCACTACCGGTTTGGACGCCCACAGCGACTGCGTAAAAGCCGCACATGCTATCGGCATGTATGTAGGCGAAGTAGACAAGCTGTAATTTTTGAATATTCAACAAAAAAAAGAGTTGCCGTTTAGACAACTCTTTTTTTAGTTTTTAGGAAACATTAAATCTCATTTGCCACTAAGCTTCATATAAGCATAGCCGCAAGTAAGCAGCAGCACAACCGCAATCGCTACATAGATAACGGTGTTGACAATAATGTTAATTAAAATCAGCACGTTTATTGCCGTCACACCGCCGCGGAAGACTAACCGTACCGGCCAGATCTCCACAATAGGCATATACATTCCCAAAAGCAGGAAGACTGCAGCAACAGCGCTGACCACAAGAGCGTGCCCGATTTGAAGTTTTGCAACGGAACCGATATAAATCAGGTCAAGAAGCACCACAAACCCGAGAGGCACAACACTAATAAGCCATAATGACGTGATTATGGCAAAACCCAGCAACCCGACGATGAGACGAGCGCTAACTAAATCCTTGTTCTCCATAAAAGTAAAAATTAAAGGGTGAATAATTGGACTAATAATTAAATGATAAACTCACTATACATCTTTTTTGGCAAAATGCAACATATTTCTTGACAAAATTTACATTTATTCGTATATTATTTTTAGTATTTAATTATTAACTAATTTTTGGGCGTATGAAATTTTTAGAAATTTTAGGTTTAAGCGCTGTAACTACCGCGGGTATTTCATTATTTGCCTGCGTTACAGCATGGTTGTGCACCTATACAATTGGCTCGTGGCTGGTTTTAGCTCTTTTGGTCTCTTTCATGCTTTTCATTTGCATCAAAGCGAGCAACGGACGAACTTTACTTCATATGCTTTGGGAGGAAATTTTGTCTGTCTGCGTCGGGTTTGCCATTATGCTATGCATCTTTTGGTTTGTCGGTAATTTTTTGACTGAAAGTCTCAATATGCAGACAACCATCGGTTATAATATTGTATGTGGAGCATTAGCGCTTATGAGTGCTGCGGCTTTGTTTATCACTCTTATCCTCACCCTTTTGTTTTTGGCAAAGGCTGTCGATATGATATTTTCATCAAAACACGGCGCTTTTAGTGATCTTCAAAGCTATTTATCCTTTATTACAGCCATGCTCTGTAATTTGGCTATAATGGCGGCGGTGGGATATTATATTCTCTACCCTATTGGATTAGCTTAGTCATAGAAAAACTCCGATGTTTTAACATCGGAGTTTTTTATTGCGTTTTCAAATATCTAAATTAAGCAGCAGCTTTTTTAGAAGCGATAGTTTTTTTAATTTTTTTAGCTTCTTCTGTCAATTTAGTGTTAGATGTTTTTTCCAAATAAGAATCCAAACCGCCGTTATGTTCAATAGAACGCAAAGTTTTAGAGCAAACTTTCAGTTTGAAAACTTTATTTAATGCTTCACTAAACAGAGAAACAACTTGCAAATTAGGCAAAAAACGACGGCGAGTCTTGTTGTTTGCATGGCTTACATTATTGCCGCTCATAACGCCGGTGCCCAAAATATCACATTTCTTAGCCATTTTTAAAAATCCTCAAAGTTAAAATTCAACATATATTTGTTGCTTGTTAATACATTCATTTCATTGACAAGTCAAGTAAAATTATGTAAAAAGATGAAAAATTATCACGAATCGTTAAAGTATCCGTAGCTCAATTGGATAGAGTGTCGGCCTCCGACGCCGAAGGTTGCGAGTTCGAGCCTCGCCGGATACGCCATTTATAACGTCATTTATAATTATTACATTCCTATTAAATTTTTTCCGGAATCTTTGATATTTATTGAAAATTTACAATTCTTATGATATGATAAAATTGGTAAAAGTATTGGGGAATTGAAAGAACGGCTGTTTTTTTGATTAGCTTTTGCCGTTAGCCTTGGCAGACATCTTGGTTTTGCCGAGTTATTTGGGGTATAATTAGGAGAAAATCAATGATTAAACGATGTTTAACTTTGATATGCCTTGTTGGCATATTTAATTTATGGAACATTGCGAATGTTTCTGCAAGGGTGTGTTTTTTACCGGACTCAAAAGATTGCGGAATAAACAAAACCGATTATAACGAGGGCGAAAACACATTAGGCTGCACCTACAAAGAAAAGTCAGCTGTTAAATCTGGAGATT
>CAVEOB010000060.1:0-3837 GCA_963617265.1 Mediterraneibacter gnavus | reverse complement strand
TTGGAAAATACAAAATTTTTCCCCAAAAATGCTCTTTCCGTTTTTCAATTTGATATTGAAGAAAACATCGCTGATTTAAAAAAAGATATGGAAAACAGAAACGGCGCTGATTTTAAAATTGCCAAAACATCGCCGCATAACTATGAAATCATAGATCCATATTTTGAATACAGCAGCGCCGGAACAGCAAGCCTGCACATAGAAAAAAATTCTATGACGATTGAAACAGCCTGGTCCGGCTTTAAATACAGCATCGCCGAAAAACCTAAAGGCGGCAGCTCTGTAACCTTTGAGGGACCGGCAAACGCTTTGCTCAATCAAAATTTGCTGCCGAAAATGTCTTATATTCCTAAAACGCTGAAAGCTAAATTTATTGACGGCAAAACAGGTAAAGATTTAACTGATTATCTTGATATCCATTCTTATGGACTTTTACGCGCCGAAAAAAATAGAAAAGTGAACGATTGGGACGAAGAAGGAAACAATCAAGATATATACGGATATCACATAAACGCTAAATTCAATAATGAAATAGATTTTTTGCCTTTGAGCGACAGAATCCAAGAAAAAGCAAATACTGATGTCAAAGAAACTATAGATATCGCTTTACATAAAGTCAGAGATATGCTAGATAAAAAATCAGTGGCGGCATTAGACAATATTGCTGCCCAAGAGACACAAAAAAAACAAACTGCCGCCAATGTAAAAAATACGTCAAAAGATTTAGAGCGGTAGTTAAATTTCTGGAGCTTAGCAAATGTCACAATTTCTATATGTTAATCCGGCGCTAAAAAATCCTAAAACCGGCGAAAATGTCCGAGAAACCGAAACAGCCAAGCTGAAACAGCTCAAAAATGACGGTTTTTCTATTATTGGTTTGGAAATGACCGTACCGCAGCTTGCTGAACTGTGCGATAGAAATATTGACCCTCAGCATACTCAAGGACAGGCAGAGCAATGCTGTGCCAAAGAAATTTATGAAAAAGCTCCCGAATTGCTCGGCTGGTACAAATCCAAAAATCCGGAAAAAATTGTTTTTGTAACAAACCGCGTAGATGTTGACTCCGTCGCTTCTTATGTTTTGGCTGACAGATATCTGCAGGGCAGCAGCCTCGGCGCAAAAGAAAATATTGAAAAAATAAATAAGCATGACGCTTTTCAAGGAGCAAAGTGGAACGGTCCAAAACCTATTGAAGAAGCTTTTAATCCCGAAGACAAAGTTGCGGCTTTAGCTTCTTCGGTTAAAGTATTTACGGTTACTCCTCAAAATATAGAAGATGTAAAGTCGTTTATTGACACAGGTCGTGTTAACGAAACTGTAATGAACAATTACAGAATTGTGCAAAACGGAATTATCAGTCGCGTAAAATCCGGAGAGATTAAAACGGAAGTAAAAGGCGGAGTGGCCTATATTGAAACAACGCTGCCTTGCGCCACCAATGTCGGCTATTCTCTTGCTCCGGTTGTAGTAGCCGTAAATCCAGCCATGAAACTGGGGGCTCAGGGAATGCCTTTCCGCAAAGTCAGCATTTGCCAGCATGAAACCGGATATATTGATATAAACACCATAAAAGAAGCTTTAAATAAAAAAGAAAACGGCTGGGGCGGCAGCCCTACGTTTATTGGTTCAAAACAAGGCGAAAACTGCAATATCAGCTTATCTGAAATTCAAAAAACAGTTTTTGCTAATTTGACGCCGGAATATAAAGAAAAAGTGACTGCACCAGTCAATAAAGCAAAACAGAACTGCCGTACTGAATAAATTTTTTGATATCAAATCTGAAACGTGCCGTCTTAGTATTGACGGCACGATTTTTTATGTTCACCCCTAAAAAAATACTTGCAAATTTATATATTTATGCTAAAAAATACGCCAGAGGCCGCAATGGTGCGGTTTTGTAATTTCACACGCAGACAGGCGGAAGAGTTTATCTCATTCGCTCCGGTGCTGTCAAAAGCCGAAGTCTGCGGAGGTTTAACCGGAAAATAAAGGATATATAAATATGACACTTCCTACTTTTACTTTGCGCCAAATGGTTGAAGCCGGCGTACACTTTGGTCACCATGCCCGTCGCTGGAATCCGCAAATGGCTCCGTATATTTACGGAAAAAAAGATAATATCCACATTATCGATTTGCAAAAAACTTACCCTATGCTTTACAATGCTTTGAATGCTGTTCGCGATGTTGCTGCCAACGGTGGTAAAGTTTTGTTTGTTGCTACAAAACGCCAAGCTCAAGATATTGTTAAAGAAAGCGCCGGCCGCTGCGGTCAATTTTATGTAAACTACCGTTGGTTGGGCGGTATGCTGACAAACTGGAAAACGGTTTACAAATCAATTTCTCGTTTGAACAAGCTCAACGAAATGGAAGCTAACAACGCTTACGAAGGGTATACTAAAAAAGAAGTTATGAACCTGAAAAAAGAACGCGAAAAATTGGCGATTACTTTGGACGGTATTAAAGATATGGGCGGTCAGCCGGATATGTTGTTCGTGATTGACACTCCAAAAGAATCTTTGGCTATTAAAGAAGCTAAAAAACTGGGTATTCCTGTTGTTGGTATTGTTGATACTAACGCTAACCCTAATGAAGTAGAATTCCCGGTTCCGGGCAACGATGACGCTATCCGCGCTATTCAATTCTACTGCGATTTGGTTTCTGACGCTGTTTTGGACGGTGTTCAGGCAGAAATGGAAGCTAAAGGCTTAGAAGTTTCTGACGCTGAAACTGTTGAAGCAGAAGAAAAAGCTGCTCCAAAGAAAAGAGCTTCTCGCAAAAAAGCAGAATCTGCTGCTGAATAAGCAAGCGCTTCTTTGAAGGTTAAAAAATAAAAAAACGGCGCGGCGGTTGATTTTTGATTGCCGCGCCTCATAAAATCTGAATTTATACGTTATATTAGAGGAATTTAAATTATGGCAGATATTACAGCCGCTATGGTTAAAGAATTGAGAGAAACTACCGGCGCCGGTATGTTGGATTGTAAAAAAGCATTGGTTGAAGCCAACGGCAATATGGAACAAGCTGTTGACTGGTTGCGCAAAAAAGGTTTGGCTTCGGCTGCAAAAAAATCTAGCCGTGTTGCTGCGGAAGGTTTGGTTGCCGTTGCTGTAGACGGCAATAAAGGCGCCGCTGTTGAAGTAAACTCTGAAACAGACTTCGTTGCTAAAAATGAAATTTTCCAAGAATATGTTGAAGACGCAGCTAAAGTTGCTTTGCATTGCAACGGCGATGTTGAAGCTATGAAGGCTTTTGTTTGCCCTAAATGCTCTGAAGGCAAAACTTTTGGCGAACGCTTGACCGATATGATTGCTAAAATCGGTGAAAACATGAACCTGCGCCGCGCTAAAGTTATCAGCGTAAACAACGGTGTGGTTTGCTCTTATGTTCACAATGCCGTTCGCAACGGTTTGGGCAAAATCGGCGTTTTGGTTGCTTTAGAATCCAGCGCAGACAAAGCAAAATTGGAAGAACTGGGCAAACATATTGCTATGCACATTGCCGCTACCGCTCCTATCGCTTTGAACATTGCCGGTGTGGCTCCAGAAGCTGTTGAGCATGAAAAATCTATTTTTGCCGAACAAGCAAAAGCTTCTGGCAAACCTGCAAACATTATTGAAAAAATGGTTGAAGGTCGTATCCGCAAATTCTATGAAGAAGTTGTTTTGGAAGAACAAGCTTTCATTATGGATCCGGATAAGAAAATCAAAGATATTGTTGCCGATGCTGCCAAAGAATGCGGCGCAGACATCAAATTGACTGATTTCGTATTCTTCAAACTCGGTGACGGTTTGCAGAAAAAAGAAGAAGATTTTGCCGCTGAAGTTGCTGCTCAAT
>CAVEOB010000059.1:1413-3876 GCA_963617265.1 Mediterraneibacter gnavus | reverse complement strand
GAGTTTATTAAGTGAAATTTAAGGAAAGGATTAACAATGAAACGTATTTGCACTTTAGTTATTAGCGGGCAGGAATGGAAAAACGTTGCAAATTTGGTGAGTGAACAACTCGGCGAGGTTTGGACGTTTGACATTACTAAAAGATATACAATTCAAAATTTGAGCAATGAAAAAATAATGCTTGTAAGTTCGGCGGAAAAAATCGGCAATGACTATAACGAGGGCAATATTATTTTGCCGTTTGAATATTTTAATTATTACCCGTCAAGTGAGGATTTGTATATCCGTTATGTCAATGATATAATGAATTATACGGTAACAATAAATGAAGAAAAATTATCGTCTGGTGGTGATAGTTCCGAAATATTAGCGGCAATCAGTAATGTTAGCGATGAAGTAAACGCAATTGACACTAAAATCGGAAACGTGGAAACGCAATTGAGCGAGGTGTAAAATGAGTATTGCAGAACAAATAACAAGGATTAAGAATAACGTGGCGGCGAGCTATACCGAATGCGAGGCAAAGGGTGCAACAATACCGGCAAATGCGAATAGTGAGAACTTGCCGGCGACGATTGCCAGTATTACCGGCGGACAAGCGATAGGTTCTGAAATCAACTACACGAACATAACCGGAGCCGATATAAAAGCTAACGACAAGCTTTATATCAACAATTCTGCAATTACTACGACTGTTGCAACTGTGCAACCAGATTTGTTATATGAATTTTCGTATGTCTGTCAAACAAGTGACCCAAAAATTATTATATGTAGAGCGTATAACTATCATCTTTATAGAGTGTCACTTAATGCTGGAGAATATACTAAATCCATAATTAACAGTTTAGCGAATACTGGTGTCTGTCGCACGCTTTATAAGGAAGGCATTTTAGCAAATCAGTCAACGTATTTGTATAGCTATGTTACGAACGTGTATTCTTCATCAAGCAACTATTATTACTATGGAAACGGATATGCCTCTAAGCAAAATGTTCCATATAAAATAAACACAAACACACTTGAAATAGAGACTTCATATAATAGTGGCTTTGCATATTGGGAATACTCAGGATGGAGTCCTGAAGACAACTATATTCTAGTAAAAAGTGACTCTGTCATATACACTTTTAAAATAGAAGGAACGTCAGCAGTTCAAAAAAACACTATTTCTCTCTCCGGTTTGGCATCAGTAGCTCCGATGGGGTGTTTGATGGATGAACAAATATTATTTGGATACAATTCATCAAATGGGGTAAAAGCGTATCAATATTCCCGAACAGATGACAATATTTCTGTTACGCCTTATGATATCTCAAATTTTCCTACAAATATGCAACGAATGTTCACAACACTTTGTTATCCGTTTTGGAATGAGGAAACAAAAGTATTAACCGCATATTTTAATAATGGAACTATTCTTGCTTACCAGTATGTTGATGGAGTGTGGAAGGATGTAACTCCGGTAATGCCTGTTATACCAGGTCTTGGACAAGCGGGTGTAATCTCTATGAGTGCGGATTTTTCAAAAATAACGACCTGTGACTCGTTAACAACTATTCGTGTTTATGACGGCAACCAGTTAGCAGCCGGTAATTACGCTGTGCCATACTCTTATACAAACGAAGCGTCACTAATAGCCTCTGCAAAAGAAGACGTAATCTCTGGTGGCACTGGAACAGCTATTGTTGGGACTGGTGTAAGCAATCAAACAATATCGGTAACGCCTAGCACGGAAGCGCAGACAATTTATCCACAAAGTAACTATACCGGTATCGGGCAAGTGAATGTTTCGGCTGTTACAAGTTCTATTGATAGCAACATTAAAGCTGCGAATATTAAATCGGGCGTATCAATACTCGGTGTATCAGGCACGGTAACACCTGTCAACAATACCACCGCAAGCATAACGGCAAACGGGACGTATACTCCGGATAGTGCGTATACAGGCTATTCAGAAGTAACGGTAAACGTTCCGAGTGCTACTACAACGTTGTCCATTACTCCGTCAACCAGTGCGCAAACTTTAACACCTGACGCAAGTTATGTGGGGTATAGTCAAGTAGACGTATCGGCAGTTGATGCAAATATTGACAGCAATATACAAGCCGATAACATAAAATCTGGAGTGAGTATCCTAGGAGTTACCGGAACTTATACAGGTGGCGGCGGTAGAACTGATTTACCTGTTACGATTGACAATGGTATGATGCAATTTGTTGACCCCGTTGAATATACATTTCCTGATGATGTTACAGAATTAAATATTCCATCAATGTTCAAAAGCAAATCTAATTTAACAACGCTGAATTTTAACAACATTGAGATTATTGATACTTTTGAATATGGTGCACAATATGTAACCACTTTAACAACTGTTAATGCGCCCAATCTAAAGACTCTCGGACAAGATGGGTTTCTTATGGGCTTCTTTGGGAATCCTTTAACAACATTTAATGTTCCAAA
>CAVEOB010000059.1:817-1403 GCA_963617265.1 Mediterraneibacter gnavus | reverse complement strand
CAATGGTCTGAAAAACATCAATCTCAAATAGAGGATTATGTCTTCCCTAAAGTAAAAAATATGACATACTCCTCGTTCTGGTATTGCTGGGCTAGAAATACAAAAGTCAAGTCAATATCCTTTCCGGCTTTAACCTCAACTAGTTTCGGAGATGCTACAAGTTGCTTTGGCCATATGCTTGATGGGTGTGACGGTGTTACTGTTCATTTCCCGAGCAACCTTGAAAGTGTTTTGAGCACGTGGGAAGATGTGCAAAATGGATTTAGCGGAACGAATACAACTGTTTTGTATGACCTAGATGCGACGGAGTAGAAGTAGATGATAAAAATAAGCCTAGTAATTGTATCGGCATTTGCGGGTTTGTGGAACATATTGCGTGATGTAACAGGAAACATTCGCCATAAAATAACGGTATTTATGCTAGGCTTTTCATTTTGTTATGGTTCGGCGATTGTTGCGGAATATTATGGCTTTTCAAGTGAAGTTGCGGCTTTTTTTGGTTATGTGTGCGGAGTTTTAAGTAATCAGATATATGACGCATTAACAAGAATAATCCAGCGGTCGCCGGATATTGTGCATTATAAAA
>CAVEOB010000059.1:0-807 GCA_963617265.1 Mediterraneibacter gnavus | reverse complement strand
ATATAAAGGAACTAACACTTGAGCAAGCGCGAGCAATTTATCACCGTGACTATTGGCAACGATGCAAATGTGAAGTATTGCCTGACGCGTTAAGTCTTGCGGTTTTTGATTATGCGGTAAATTCGGGGTGCAGAAGGGCAATAAAGGATTTACAAGAAGTGTTAGGAGTAAAAGCGGACGGAATAATCGGCAATCAAACAATCGGTGCGGCAAACAGGCTGCCGGTAAAAGTAGTTTTAAAAGAATATTTGAACAAGCGGCTTGAATATTTGATGAAATTAAAAGGATGGAGCCGATATGGTAACGGTTGGGGCGCCCGTGTAAAAAGGGTTCAAGATTTTTGCGAGGGTTTATTATAATGGGTGTTTTTTTTAGCATCTGGCGGCGTTTTTTCGGAGGCTACGAGGACGAATATCACGACGGTTTGGAATATCGCGGCGTGCAGATGATTTTGTGCGTGCTCGTCGTATTTCTGTATGAATGGTTGGCAAAAGGGTGTTTGTGGTATGTTTCATTATTAGCCGGTGTGTTGGTGTATGTGTTTTGGTGTAAGGGGCACTTCTATTATTTTCAATGCGGTACAGAGTCGGACGAGTATATTGATGAGTGCGAGGCAAAAGGGCGTAAGCCGGCAATGAACTGGATTGTTGCGCCGGTTAATAAATGGTTAAAATTTAAGCCGCGTTCAAGGCAATATTGCTTTATTGGTATGTTAATCCGATATACGGTTTGGGCGATTCCGGTAGCGTATATAGTTGGATTGCAGTTTATGATTGCCGGACTATCGGTTGCATTTGTTTATAACAC
>CAVEOB010000058.1:0-4033 GCA_963617265.1 Mediterraneibacter gnavus | reverse complement strand
ATTACATTCGATAAGATTAAATCACACCATATCAACATAAACGGAGTATTTTCAGGTATTTTTGCCAAGCAATCGGTAATACCAGCACAAGTACCTTTTTTATCTGTTTCAATAATTTCGAAATCAACATTTGCATATAAATTTAAATACTTTTTAAGCACATCTCTTTTATAATCGGCAATAATTTTAAAATGCGCGGCAGGATACCGCTGAAACAAATGAAATATCATTGGTTTATTGTTTACCGGAACTAATGCTTTCGGTTTATTTACAGTTAATGTCTCCAACCTTGAACCTTTTCCGCCAGCTTGTACTATTATATACATATTATTCATTTGCACATATACTTTTCATTAAATTACATTCTTAATTATTATATTTTCAGTTTTACCTCCCCCGGTTGTTTGTCAAGTTTTTTTATACAAAATGAAAAATCAAGTATTTATTTATGAAAAAACTCACAACAAAAAAAATATTAGTCAAACTGTTTCAGAATGAAATCATTTAAACTTATGTGCAAGCAATAACTTCAGGCTTGCGCATTTAAAATGCTTTAGCTTATTTATATAAAGATATATCACCGGCGTAAAAAATATGGTTAAAAACTGGCTGCACAGCAAGCCGCCGACAATGCCCCCCAGCGGCTGACGCAGTTCGCTTCCGGTGCCTTGCCCCACAATCAGAAACAAATTCTTTTGCCGAACCTTGCGACTGTCCCAATAAAATCAGGCACACGCAAAAAATAATCGTTTTTTTCATCTTTCCTCTTCCTATTTTGCAATGGATTTACAGCGGCTATCTGAAAACTGGCTGAAAATTTTTTACAAAAAACTCTTGACCTAAAGCATACTCTAAGGATTAAATAAATATCAGAGGAGGATAAAGAATATGACTAAAAAAATTTTGATAATTTCAGGAAGTCCGCGAGCACATGGCAATTCAGATATTTTGTGCGATGAATTTAAACGCGGAGCCTTAGAGGCTGGCAACGACGTGGAAAAAATCCGCCTGAGCGACAAAAAAATAAATTATTGTTTGGGCTGCGGAGTTTGCAACGCCACCGGAAAATGCGTGCAAAAAGACGATATGGCAGAACTTTTGCAAAAAATGGTCAATGCCGATGTTATTGTTTTGGCAACTCCGGTTTATTTTTATGCCATGAACGGGCAGATGAAAACTTTTATTGACCGCACCGTTCCGCAATATACCCAAATTTCGAATAAAGATTTTTACTTTATTATAACTGCCGCCGACACCATGCAGAAACACATGGAAAAAATTATTGAAGGTTTCCGCGGCTTTACAGCCGATTGTTTGAATAATGCACATGAAAAAGGCATTGTCTATGGTTTGGGCGCATGGCAGAAAGGTGAAATTGAAAACAACCAAAATGCCATGAAACAAGCCTATGAATTTGGCAAAAACGCTTAATATATAACAAAAACCGTCCTTAATTGCTAAGGACGGTTTTTATTTTCAGTCTATTTTAGTAAAAGTTCTGCTTTCGCTGTCATATTGCAAATGCAGCACCGAACAATTTTCATAGCTGACATTTTTCAGCTGATAGCCGCACTGCAAAGCGCTGATAACTCCGGCATGGCAAACCACTCCGACATTATCTTCCGCTCCAGTGGCAATTTTTTGCAAGCAAGCATCCACCCGCTTAAAAACATCGTGTTTGCTTTCTCCGTCTGGAAAATGCAAGTCCCAAGTCTGCGGTGTCGGAAACAACAGCTTTTGTTCAAACTCGCTGCCAAATTTTTTCCGCACTTCCTCAAAAGTCAAACCTTCCGCCGCACCAAAGTTTACTTCACGCAAATTGCACATATTTTCGAAACGGATACCGGCGTAGTGTTCAATATATAATGCTGTCTGCCACGCTCTGACAAGCGGCGAGCAATATACTTTTTCTAACTTCAGGTTTTTAACTTTTTGAGCCAACTCTTTGGCTTGCTGCATTCCTGTTACATTTAAGGCGTCGTTAATTCTGACGCCCTGCCATTTTTGCTCCAGATTATGATCTGTCTGACCATGGCGAAAAATATAGATATTTTTCTTCATAATGTGTATGTAAAATATATTTTTTAAGATTTTAAATATTCAATCAAAAGGCAAGAGTTCTTGTTTTTATTGCAAAAAACAAGAACTCTTAAACTATCTAGAACAATGCAATCTTAGCATCGTCCTCCGACAATGTTTTCATTCCCTCGGGAGCCGTCCAAATCCACAAATTCATGTGGCGGGTCGTGCTGTGGCAATACTCCGACGGGAAATACTGACCGCCGAAAGCATTAAACAAAGCCGCAGCATGGTCTTTTGTGCCAGCAAAATAAGGAACATCGTCCAAAGCCAGCACCTCAAAGTCCAAACCGATAGATTTTGAACGGTTAAAAACAACGTCGCGCAGCACACAGCCGCTTCCTTTTCGGGCAAAGAAAACAGAGCCATTATTTTCTACTTTGCGAAAGACATGCTCTAAAGCTGCTTTAATCAGAGCTAAACGCTCCTTTTTAGTTTTTAAATCCATAAAATACTGATTAAGTTCAACAAAAATTTACAATATAATTAAAATACGGTTATAACCTAGCATAATTTCTTATTTATAGCAAGTTTTTTGTCAAAAAATTATTATTTAAAAAACGCTTGACCTAGAGTGTGCTCTAAGAATTATTATATATAAAGTGAAAGGATAGTAAAAATGCGTATGTGGATTATACTTTTTGTAATTTTGATATTTTCAACTCTTGCCGGTTTAGCCTATTTAAGCAGCCGCACGGCTAAATTTGCCTTTATGCTGAAATTAGCCGGAGGCAGCACCAAACTGCTTTATCTCTACAGCCTCATTGCCGTATTGGCGGTTTTCGGCATACTTTGCTATTGCCTGAATTTGATGAACGCTGTTATTGTTTTACTGCATTTAATGATTTTTTGGCTTATCAGCGACCTTGTTTTCGGCATTATTGAACACTATCAGCCACAGCCGTTTCAGCATTACTTTGCCGGTATAGCCGCTTTGGCTTTAACTTTTATCACCTTAGGAACCGGCTGGTTTTTAGACCATCACGTTTGGACGACTTATTACAATTTGGAAACCTCTAAAACCGACAAGCCGCTCCGCATTGTGCAATTTGCGGATTCGCACATCGGCACCACCTTTGACGGTGGCAAGTTTGCCGAATATATAGAATATATGCAGTCGCTAAATCCTGATGTTGTGGTTATTGCCGGCGATTTTGTAGATGACGACACCATGCTTGCCGATATGCAAAAAGCCTGCGCCGCTTTGGGCAAGCTCAAAACCACCTATGGTGTATATTTTGCTTTTGGCAATCACGACAAAGGCTATCATAGTCCTGAAAAACGCGGATACACCGGCTATGACTTAATCAAAGAGCTGCAAAAGAACAATGTCACGGTTCTGCAAGACGAAGCCGTATTGATTGCTGATGATTATTACATCTTAGGGCGTCAGGACAGTTCGGAGTTTTACCGCGGCGGCAAGCGTGAAAATATGGACACGTTGGTAAAACCTTTAGATAAAAGCAAATACATTGTGGTTTTGGATCACCAGCCGAACGACTACAAAAATCAAGCTGCTGAAGAAGTTGATTTGGTGCTTTCTGGACACACGCACGGCGGACAGCTTTGGCCTTTGAACAAAGCCGGCGAATGGATGGGCGCCAACGACAAAACCTATGGCTATGAACGCCGGAATCTTACAGATTTTATCGTAACTTCAGGAATTTCTGACTGGGCGATAAAATTCAAAACCGGTACAAAATCAGAAATAGTGGTTATTGATATAAACAAATAAAAACCTAAAATTAAACCTAAAAAAGTGTGTAAAAAAAACGACCGTTATTTTTACACACTAAAAAGGCTTTTTTGAATATTACAGAATTATGAAGAAAATTGAGGAATCTTAAATAGTTATTGCAAAAGTTCGCAAAATAAGATATGCTTAATATACTATAAAAAAGTGTGTAAAAATAACGGTCGTTTTTTTTACACACTAAGGAGGATAATACTATGT
>CAVEOB010000057.1:522-4117 GCA_963617265.1 Mediterraneibacter gnavus | reverse complement strand
CAGTTTTCCCCTAAAATTTTAGCCAATGTAACATCAAATAAATTTCCGGTCACTTTATTTTGCACTGGCAATTTATCTGTTACTCCCTCGCTATTTGTAAAAGAAGAATATGAAATATAGTTTGCCGAAACTTCTTCAGTCGAACGTTTTTTCATTGCGTCTAACAGCTCAAGCTGCTGTTTTTTTGATATATTGCAGTCATATTTTGCTGTTTGTAAATTGCCCAAACCATAACCCAGTGAAAAATGACAAAGTTGATTATCCTCGCCGAATATTTTTACTTTTACAGAAAATCCGGCACCACCAATCATTTTACCCAAATCTTGTAAAGTCGGATTATTTTCCGTAAAATCTTCTTCATATGCCAAGCAATTTTCCGTTGCCTCTAACAATTTATCAGAAAAATTAAAAAGATTGTAGCTGTCATATGACACCGTTGTTTCATTTAATGAAGCATCGGCTTCAAATGCAAAAGCATTATTTGAGAACAATAAAAAAACAAAAAATAATAGAATTTTCATACAATTTCTTTCTGAGTTTATGTGATAATATATTAGATTGTACTCTGAGATAAAAAAAACAACTTATTTTTTACCTTATTAAGGGCGGGGAGTTCGCAAATCATAATTCAGAATTTGATTTCTTGTGCCTTTAAAAGCATTAGAACCGAATAACGCTTTTTGTACATACACACAAGACTCCCCGATATCTGGAGATATAATTTCCTTCAGGAAATTAACAAGCCTTTCTGAATTATTAACTTGCGACAGTTAAGCGGCAATTCATACCGCAAAATAAAGCTCTTATACACCTACTTATATAATATATTATCATATAAAGCAATATATTTTTTTAATCCTAGCTAAAAGTTTATACGCTCTTTTTCAACCACAATCGGTTTTTTATCCACTCTAGTATAAATCGCTCCGATATATTCACCGAGAATTCCCATAAAAAACAGCTGAATAGAAGCAAAAAAGTAAATACTTATCAAAATTGGGGCAATACCAAAATGAAATGAATCCCAATAAAGCAGTTTTGCCACAAAATAACCGATTGAAAGCAGCAAACTGAAACCAGAAAAAACAAAACCGGCAAACGTCATAATGCGGAGCGGAACTTTAGAATGTTTCACTATGCCTATCATTGCATTATCATACAAGGTATAAAAATTATTTTTACTAAACCCGCGTTTGCGCACTGGCTGCACAAACGGAATTAGCGCTTTGTCAAACCCAATTTCACAAATCAGCCCGCGCAAATAAGGATAGGTGTCTTCGGTAGATTTGAAAATTTCCACCACCTGACGGTCATACAGCCCGAAACCGGTACAATTTTTCACCAGCTCAGAACCAGTATCGTTAATGCGGTTAATAAACCAATAAAAGCACTTGCGCACGGCAAAGAAAATAGGGCTTTCCTTAGACTGATTTTTTTGTCCCAGTACAATTTTATAGCCTTCTTCCCATTTGCCGATAAAATCCGCAATCAATTCCGGCGGGTCTTGTAAATCCGACGCCATATAAATCACGGCATCGCCGGTTGCATTAATAATTCCCCAATACGGCGAACGGATATGCCCAAAGTTGCGTGCGTTCAAAATCACTTTTACATGCTTGTCCTTTTTTGCCAAAGCCCGCAGCTTATCGGCAGTGTTATCGGTGGAAGCATTATCCAGCAAAATTTGCTCCCATTCATATTTGCCTTTATATTTTTCCATTTGCGCTTTAACGCGTTCATAAAGCTCATCGACATTTTCGGCTTCATTAAAGCAGCTTGAAACTATGCTGATTTTTTTCATTTTCCACTCTCTTTGTTGCAAATCATATTTTCGGCAAATTCTTCCCGTGGCAAAAACGGAAACATATCTTCCAAACTTGGAGATTCCATAGAACCGTCCGGCAGCACGCGCGCCGACAGCTTCGGCGTAAACACATAGTTTGGATTAACCATAACTTCGCAAATAACCGGTTCATCACCTTCCAAAGTTTCGGCGATTGCCTTATCCAAATTTTCCGGCTTGTCAACACGCAGGCTTTTTATTTCGAACGCCGTGCCGATTTTCACAAAATCCGGCAGGCTCACGCCGCTGCTGCGTCCGTCGCCGCAATGACGCCCTTCAAAAAAGTTATTTTGCGTCTGCTTAATTGATATATAGCCGTCGTTGTTGATAATAAATATTTTTATCGGCAGATTATTGTGCTTTATGGTTTGCAGCTCCTGCAAATTCATCATAATCGAACCATCTCCCGCCAAGCAGATAGTTTTGCGTTTGTCTGCCGCCACACAGGCTCCGATTGCCGCCGGCAAATCATATCCCATTGAAGCGTCGCCGGAATTCCAAATATAGCGCTGACCTTTTTTAACCGTACCAACCTGAAACGGCAGTAAAAACGCTGTTCCGTTTCCGCAAACAACAATTTCATTTTCAGAAAACTTTTTAATCAGTTTATCTATAAAAAAATATGGTTCAATAGGATTATCTTTACCTCTTAAAACCTCTGTTAGCGGCGGATATTTTTTCTTAATTGCCTGCGTCCAAATATTCCATTTTGTCGGCTTCATCAGCTCTGTTACTGCAAATAGTTTTTTGATAAAGTTTTTACAGTCCGCGTTAATTTTCAAAATCGGGTTAACAGTTTTTTTATCCAGTTCGGATTTATCTATATCAACACACACTAATTTTGCATTTTTTGCAAAATTTTCCCAGTTGTAACTGACTTGGCGGATATTGTTGCGAGACCCTACCGTAATAACCAAATCAGCGTTTTGTAAAACAAAATTACCGGCTCTATTTGCCACCGTGCCTATTCTTGCAACAAAATTAGGGTTATCTCCTGAAATTGTGTCAAAACCGTTCATTGTCGTTACAACAGGAATATTCAGCTTTGCTACCAAATCGGCAAACTCCGTTAAAGCACCAGACAAGCGAATTCCATGTCCCGCCACCAATAAAGGCCGTTCAGCATGTTTTATCATATCTGCCAGCTGTTTAATTTCATTATCAACATCAGGCAAATGCAGCTCATCTTCGATAAAATCGTAACTGCGCAAATCATTTTCATCAATTATTGCGGCTTGAATATTCAAAGGAATATCCAACCACACTGGGCCAAAACGCCCATGTGTCGCCAAATAAATCGCTCTGTCTAAATGATACTTTATATCTTTTGCCTCTTTTACCATTACGGCATATTTAGTAAGAGGCTTTACAACTGAAACAATGTCGACTTCCTGGTCTCCGAGCTGACGCAGATTAAGCTCCTTGCAAGAATCCAAAGTAGTAGTATATTTTACCTGCCCCGATAAATACAAAACCGGAACGCTGTCTGTCCATTCCCCCATAACTCCGTTTAAGCAGTTAAGACCTCCGGGACCGGTAGTAACATTGACCACTGCTAATTTTTGATTAACCCGGGCATATCCTTCTGCCGCAATGGAGCAACCTTGTTCATTATGATTACATATATAAGGAAGATATTTACCGACACTGTCATTTAAATGCATGGCTCCACCGCCTGAAACCATAAAAACGCAATCAACGCCATATACTTCTTTTAAGCGTTTCATAATATAGTCAGATACTTTAATCATT
>CAVEOB010000057.1:0-388 GCA_963617265.1 Mediterraneibacter gnavus | reverse complement strand
TACCTACTCTCCTTGTTTCTGCGGCTGTAATAATCTTGTTTATGTTTTAAAATTTGTTTATTTTAGCGGGTTTGAATATTTTCTATCCGTTCTTTATCTTCCATTGTTAAATTGTCGGAATAGCCGCATTTATCCTGAAGCCATAACAGTTCAAACTGCAAAGCCTTGCTTATGGCTTTATCTAATTGACGGTCTTTTATTTCTTCGCCTGAAAAAATAATGTTTCTAGTTTCAAAACCATCTAACTTATGCTGAGACAATCTTTTAAAAAATTCGACAGAAGAATTAGTTAAATTGCCTCCGACATAAAATTTCTTATCATATTTTACGCATAAATCAGCCATGTTTGAAGCATATTCATACATAACATCAGAATTTACAAACGATT
>CAVEOB010000056.1:0-4217 GCA_963617265.1 Mediterraneibacter gnavus | reverse complement strand
CATTCTATCAATTCAAAAACATACATCAAGGCAAAGATATCGTTATTTTAGCATCTGGACCTACATTAAAATACTTTAAGCATATGAATAATTGCATATATATAGGCGTAAATAAAGCATTTCTTGCAGAGAAAACAAAGTTGGATTATATTTTTATCCAAGATTTTAGCGGTGCAACTCCGGGATATATTGACGAAATAGGCAAGTTGGATTGCATAAAATTTTATGGTTTAACAAGTGAAAATACACAACCTTGGAGAACAATACCAGAAAGTATAAGAATATCAGATAATGCTTTTCCATATAGAACAGATTGGGAAAATATATCAAATTTTAAAACGGAATTTGCTTATGATTTATCAGTTCAATCTTTAGGATGTGGTGAAACTGTTGTTTTTCCAGCATTACAGTTTGCTTCATGGACAAATCCTAAAAGAATATATTTAGTTGGAGCAGACACCAATAATAATGGTTATTTTGATGCTAATAATAAAAATGAATTATATCCTAATAAACTCATTCCATTATATCAAAAGTTTAAATCTTTCGCCCAACAATATTATCCTTATACTGAAATTATCTCTGTTAATCCTGTTGGATTAAAAGGAATTTTTGAGGATATTTATACAGAGGAATATTTGAATTCAATAAAATAATTTTTAATGCATATATTTTTAAATATAGATAAAGTGCTGCTAAAGTAAACAGCACTTTATCTATATCCTAACTGTTCCTTATACCTGTAATAAGTCGGTTTGGTAATGCCGTATTTTTTGAGAATTTCGCAGACACGGACTTTGTTGGCAATATCCGCTTTCAACTCGTCCATTTGCGACAGCGACAATTTTTTGCAGCGTTCTTTAGAGTATACGCCTTTGGCTTTGGCAATGGCTATACCCTCTTTTTGACGCATTTTAATCATATTGCGTTCAAATTCGGCGATACTGCCAATAAGATGCAGCATAAGTTTGTTGAACGGATTGTTTTCATCATCAGTAAAACGAAGATTCTCTTTAATGAAAAATATCTCGGCGTGACGGTCATCTGTAATAGTTTTAACAATCTGCAAAAGGTCGTTAATATTGCGGGCAAGCCGGTCTATGCTGTGGACTTCCACCACATCGCCCTTGCGCACCCATTTCAGCATTTCCTGCAATTTAGGACGATTAGTGGAGCCGCCGGAAGCATAATCTATAAACACCTCGTCATATTTTTCCGCCTCTATGGTTTGCCGGTCAATATGCTGACTGCCGTCCGCACTTGAAACTCTCGCATACAAAAACTTCATCTCTCACGCTCCTAAAAAAGTAATATTATAATCTAAGAATATCATTTACTTTTCTAAAGTCAAGTAAAATATTACCTTAATATTACCTTTTTTCCACCGCTTTATCGGTAATGCTTAAGTACGCTTAAATATAACCAAGTTTTTATCCTGCCGATTCATAATATTTTAAATTGCCGGTTGTATTATGATGATAAATTATAAAGGAATCGCATTATGGACGAGATTACAGACTTATTATCAGAAAAAAGACTGGCAAAATACAAAGGAATAGCCAAGGTAGATGCTTTTAAATGCCACCTATTAAACTCGGAATTGGCAGAGTCATTTTATTCGTCATTATCCTATTTTGAAATAATATTAAGAAACAAAATTGATATTGTATTCTCCAAATATTTAGGTGATGACTGGATTTTCCAACCGCAATATCATTTGGGCAAAAATGAAAAACATTTTAATGAGACGCTACAGCGAATTGAAAGAGAAAAAGGCGTTTTATATCTTCATAACAGGGACTGTGTAATTTCTGAACTTGTGTTTGGTTATTGGTCTTATTTATTTTCTTCGGATTATAAAGAAGTATTATGGAATAAATATCCGACTATGCTTACTGAAATTTTTGAGAACAGTAAAGATACGATTTTGCTATCAAAAATATCTTATGATGTAAATAGAATACGGCTGTATAGAAATAAAGTTTTTCATTATGGTTCATTACTTGTATTTAAAGATGATTATGATAAACCACAGCATATACATAACGTTATTTATAATTTGCTGCGAACAATGGGGGCTAATAAACTTTCAAAAATTATTAGAGAAGTTGATTCTTTTGATGCTGTTTACCTTAAAGGCAAGCAATTGAAAATGCTTTAAAACAAGAAAGATGGCATCAACTACAACCAGACAAAAGCCCTGCGTCAAAACGCTTAATGCAGTATATATCCATCCCTTCTGTTATAACTATATAACATTAAAATGGCTAAATGTCAAGATGAATTGCGCAAAGTGCCTGTTTAAAACCATTAAAGAAGGCATCACCTATAATCAGACAAAATCCTGCATAAAAATGCTTAATATAGGATATATCCTTCCCTTCTGTAAAAAAATATAGCAATACCAACATAAATTGTCAAATATATAAGTATGCCAAAGTCTAAAATATACTGAAACCTATACCAAAATTGATAATGTCTATGATGTGTGAAAACATACCAATATCCGCAAAATTAACGTAATAAAATGCCAATAACAGCCACCTTTGGAGTGATTTTTTTGGTTGCCAAGGTTGATGTCGTGGGTCCGAATCCCATTGCCCGCTCCAATAAAATAAAAAAGCCACCTTTATGGTGGTTTTTTTATTTTATTTTTGAACAAATATGATATCGAAGCCACGAAAAAGTGGGTCCGACCGCAAGTGAAAGCCGAGCGGAAGCGCGGCGGTAATCTGAAAGATTATGAACGCAGCAGCGGCAAAGCCAATCCCATTGTATGACAAGCAATCTACTATTTAAAGACTCTATCTTTTCCTAACATCTCTTTGATATTTGAAATATGTTTTTCCCTAATATTCTTACTTTGCCCATTATTAACTGTTTTATTCAATATACTTATTACTCTTTGCTTGTCTTTATAATTAGCAACTGGATTATTTTTCATGATATTTTCAATAACTTCTATTACTCTGTATGATTTAGTAACAAAAGTATTTCTAGGAATAAAACTGATATCTTCTAACCTACAATTACCAGCAAATACTATCACAGAATAATAAGGAATGTCTTTTAAAATTCTCTTTAATTGAGAGACATGAGACCTATTTTGCAATATCGGATTATAAAAGTGATATTTTTCTCTGCCATGCGATAGCACTTGAGTCCATTTCTGTTGATTTCCGTTTCCATATATCCAGCCGCTATAATCTTTTACCTCAAACACAATAATTCCAACATTTGTTGCTACAACTACATCTATTTGAGACATTTTACCATTTGGTTTAAAAATATATAAATCATGGAATATTGCCTTAGCGTTAATTCCATATTTTAACAAAGATACTATTAAAAATCTTTCACTAGGCGTCCCTTTAAACATAGATGAAACAGTATTTAATAATTCAATATCCGCTGGTTCAAGAGAATTTTCCGAAATGTGAGGCAAATTAAAAATGCATCTTTGTTGTAAAATTTCTGTTTGGGCTTTTCTATACAGAAAATACCCAATAGCTGAAACTAACAATAAAAAAACTATAAATCCCATAAGTTAAAATCTCATTCAATAATAACAGCAGGAACTGTTTTCTGTATTTCCTTAGCCGTTATATATGTATATACACCAACTTGTCTAGCACATTGATTATTTGGATTTTTAATTTTTTCACCATCATAAAAAAGTCTCCTTGACTCGTCTATAAGCAACATAAATGTATCATAATCATAATCATGAACAGGTCTAGCAAGAGCTAAACCATCAGATAATGTTTGAAATATCTCAAGATTATTTGCTGTTATACAATCTCCTTTATTTTCCAACATTTTCAATCCACTTATTCCATAAGGATTATCATAACTTTCTGAGTTAATACCACCACCAATAAAAAACATAGCAGCTCCACCGAAAATAGCACCCAGCACAAAAATTCCCAACCTACTCATTTTGTAATCCTTAAAAATTTAATTATTAACTGTATTTTATTATAGCCACACTTAAAAATCAATAAAATTCTAGTTAAAAAGTATTACTCGTTATATTGACTTACTCATTGATGATAAATAAAAAATCCACCGGCAAAAATGCACAACCTTATATATAACACAATTAAAGAGATGAATGCTCAAAAATTACTAAAACAACTTAAAAACATAGACACTTTTAACGAAAAATATCAACGTGGCAAAAAATTAGGAATATTTTAAAACAATAAAGAAAGGTC
>CAVEOB010000055.1:4330-5294 GCA_963617265.1 Mediterraneibacter gnavus | reverse complement strand
TCCGTCTAAAAATGGCATCTGGGGTGATGAACTGGTGCAAATTAAAGTAAAAGAATATATGGGCAAAACTTCGCCGGATGATGGCAGTTCGTCTGACGGTAATAATTCCACGGTAAATTATACCAGCGAGGTTCGCGGTGCTTATTACTACACTACGTCTTGGAGCTCAAACGACCGTGCGGAGGCAACTGCTTTTGCTGAGAATTACAGAGCAGACCAAGCAGAGGCGGCAATGCGCACAATGGCGATTGACCGGAACAATTTTTTCTTTACCGGTGTTTCGTATAAAGGTTTGCAGGCCAAAGTTAATGGTTTGTTAAATGACGATTCGCTTGGTGCCTATATTGCTGTTTCGGCCGAGGGCACAAATACTGCGTGGCCTTTAAAATCGCCTGAAGCTATTGCAAATGATGTTACTTCGGCGTATGCAAAATTGAATGAGCAAACGGGCGGAATTGCGGCAAATGGTGTAAATTCCGGTAAGGGTAAATTAGTTCTTGCGGTTGCATCTGACTCGCAACCACACTTGAATAGGGCTAATACCTATGGAAAAACCGCGCTTTCAATATTAAAAGAAACGTATGGTGATAAACTTGAAATCGTGGCTGTTCCGCAATTTTCAAAAGCAAATGCAGGTTCCGATGTATTCTATTTGATGTATCGTGAAACAGGTTTTGAAACGTTGCTCAATTCTTATGTTGAAATGGCAAGAGTATATCCGATGTTCACGAAAGATAGCACGGTATCGCAAAAAATCAGCGCGGCAACTTCCGGCTGTGTTGTCCAGTATCCGACATTCATTGTCCGGTATACCGGCTTAAGCGCCTAGATTGGCACGGGTGGAGCTTAAATAACTCCACCCTCAAATAAAAACTTGTTTAAAGAGGTTAGAAATGGTTGCAATAGTATTAAAATCAACGTGTGATATATCCTTCCCGATTCCGAATAAAGAGATAATTATTCG
>CAVEOB010000055.1:3355-4320 GCA_963617265.1 Mediterraneibacter gnavus | reverse complement strand
ATTATCAATTCGGTAACTGAGGAAGAATTTGCCGAAATAATGAAAAAATACGGAACTTTTATTGAAAATCGCCGTTTGAGTGAAAAAAATCCGTCAGGTTATTTTATTATTCAGGGCGATAAAAAGCGCGCAAAAGATATGAGCAAAGAGGTCGGAGAAATAAAAGATAAATCCGCGCATAAAGTTGTTAAAAAGACTAAAAGAGGTTAGATATGGTTGCAATAACAGTAAATTACGATACTTTCATAAGCTATTTTCCTTATTTTAAGGATAAAATAGACGCAGAGGGCGTGCAGTCGGCGTATGAGGGCGCAAAATCTGTTATTGCAGTAAATGTTGGCGAAATTGTTTTGCCGGTAGAAAATCAAACCCGCGGCGTATATTTGGCAACGGCACATCAGGCTTATTTAACACTCAATCCGAATTTAGTAAGTCAAGGTAAAGTGTCTAACGCAAGCGAGGGTTCGGCAAGTGCCGGATTTGTCCAGCCGGCATATAAGAATTGGTTAGACTATTGGCTATCATTGTCGGCGTATGGCATTGAGCTGTTGTCTATACTTGCGCAGGTTCAACCGCCATTGCCGAGGCGTCCATTGGGTAGTATTCCTTATTACGAGGCTTTGTTCAATGTTTAGTGTTAAATTTGACATTAAAGGCGTAAAAAATTTAACCGATAAATTGCAAAAAGAATTAAAATCGGTAAAAGGAGCGCGTGCCGGTTATTTTAAGGGACAAAAATATCCTGACGGAACTCCTATTGCGACGGTTGCTTTGCGGAATGAATACGGCGATACGGTAAAAGTCACGCCGGAGTTAAGAGAAAAATTCGCCGGAATAGGGATGCCATTAAAAGACACTACGACCACATTACGTATTCCACCGCGTCCTTTTTTGCGGCGTGCAATGAAAAGACAAGATGAATGGGTAAAATACGTAAAAGAAAATTCTGACGCAAATTTTCATGG
>CAVEOB010000055.1:852-3198 GCA_963617265.1 Mediterraneibacter gnavus | reverse complement strand
TTGATGGCAATGTTAGGTTAAAAGATATTGCGAAACAAATATCATTGATGATGCAAGACGCAATAAAAGAGGCAATAGATAGTAATATACCGCCAGCAAACAGTCCACGGACAATAGCGCTAAAAGGAAGTTCGCACACTTTGATAGATACTGGAACATTGAGGAGTTCGGTTCATAATGAAGTAATAATGAATAAGCCCGATAATAATGCGGAGGTTGCTTGATGTTAGGATTGAATTTACACGAAATAGCGGGCGAAGCTTTAACGGTAGTGAATCCGTGGAAAGATATGACCTTTGAAAAAGTGGCGACAACTTGGAGTAAGGATTCGCGGGTTCCTGAAGTGGTTAAAACAACCGTGACCGTAAAAGGAAAATTGCAACCAGCGAGCCTGCAACAATTAGCCGAAATGGGGTTTGCAATCACGGAGTATCAATACTTCCGCGTCTTTTTAAGCCTTGACGCAACGCAACTTGACCGAATAAAGCAACTCGGAAGTTCACGGTTTGTTTGTGAGGGGAAAAGCTATATTATCGTTGCAAAAGAAGACTGGTTTGACAATGCTGGTTGGCGTGAATTGTATTGTTATTTGGAGAAAGCAAGTGACTGAACAAGAACTGTATGACATTTTGCAATCGTTGTTACCGGACGGTGTTCAATATGTTAATCCATATTTGGACGATGTTCCGGTTCCGAATGGCGACTACTGCCAATTTTGCTTGATAGACCGCGACAATATCGGTTGGAATCAGGAAAGACAAACGGAAGTTGATGAAGAAAAAAGGACGGTAACCGCCGCTTATGATATAGAGCGCATATATACTGTGCAAATTGACTTTTATGGTGCTAATGCTTGTGATTTAGCGGGGCTGTATAATCAAAAACTTATGCAAAATTTGCAAGATGAAGAAAATGAAAAGATATCATTAAAACGTATTGGCAGAGTTGATAATCGCGTTTTTTTGGCTGAAAACAAACAATATCAAAAACGTTACGGATTTGACATTGAGTTGTTTATCGTGGATACTATAAGCAAAGAGTATCCGTATATTATGGAAATTCAAACACAAATAAAAAGGAGTTAAAAATGAGTTTACCTTGGAGTGCGATAGTTCCGGCAAGCGGAGTTGTAGAAAGTCCGGCATTTGCTACGGAAAAAAAGCATATGATTTTGGCAGTTGATAATGATTTGATACCGTCAAGTATTCCGTATATAGAAGTAACCGGCGCCGATGGTGTTGTTGCTTATGGTGCAGCATACGGACAAAGTGATTATGACTACACGAGTTTGCAAAAATATTTTTCTTTTTTGAGTAAAGATGGAAATTCGCCGGAAAAAGCGATTGTTGCCCGTTGGTTCAAAGAAGATACGGCGGCTTTTCTTAAAGGAAGTGTGCCGACTGAATTGCCGCAAGCGTTAGTGGTAAAAGGAAAATTGGGCTTTAATATTGCCGTTAATGGAGTAGCAAAGGATGTTGTCTTTGATTTGTCAACTATTGAGGTTGACTCCCCTAGTTATAGCGATATTGCTAGCGTTATCAATGCTGCCGTAGTTGAAACAATCGGCGAGGGTGCAGCGTTTGTGTATAGCTCCGTAACAAAAGGCTTTATTTTAACCGGTTCCACCAAAGGCAAAGCTGGATATTTTATGCAAGCTACTGAGCCGATGACGGAAGGATATGCTGATGGCTCGGTTATTCTAGGATTGAGTTCGGCGGTTGTATCTGATGGTGTAGATGCGGAAACGTTTGCTTCATTTTGCGATAGGATTTATTTAGCAAATAGCAGTGGGTTTGCAATCACTCCGTGTTATGGCTTGAACGTTAGCGATGAAGAAAAGCACGCTGCTATTGAATGGTTGCAGACGGTGAATGACGGACAAACATATAATACAGCGGCAAAATTAATATTCACGTTTGATGATTTGTTGACGTTACAAGCTTTTCAAAAAGCGCAGGGGGATATGACCGGTTATGTTTGTGTATATTCTGCACAAGACCCGACGTATTTGAATATCCTAGACGCTGCAATCGGTGCAAGTGTTGACTATACCATAGAAAATGGTGCGATAAATTTTAATTTCCAGCCGGCAGACGCTTATGCCGATGATTCTGTAACAAACAGCGGGACGGTCTTAGATTATCAATCTGGACAAACAAATACAGGTATGGTTGAGAGTTTGAACAATGCCAAAGCAAGCTTTGTATATGATTTGGGTTTTGGTTCACAAAAAAAGACGCTTTATGGTTTCGGATACATGAACGGTGACTTCGGAACTGAGGACGTGCAGTTGAATGAATCGGCACTTGAGCAAAATATTCAAGCAACGATTGTTAATGCCTTAAC
>CAVEOB010000055.1:0-842 GCA_963617265.1 Mediterraneibacter gnavus | reverse complement strand
AGGTTAAACTGCGCGGTTCTGACGCAAAGCAGTTTGTGTCTTCGTTGTTATGCACTCCGCTGAATTTGTTCAAGACGAATGGTGTGATTGCGGATGGCGGTGATTTGACGGATTTAGAAAAAGTATCAATAACTCAAGCTACCGGGAACAGTGCCGCGGCGGAATCAGTTGAAACAAACGGATACTATATTCAAGTTCGGGATATAACCGAAGAGGATATTGCTAAACGTCAAGTTAGAGTATTGATTATATATTTGGCGGCCGGCGTAGTAAATAGAGTTCGTGTTATTAGCAAAATTTATGGAGCATAAAAAATGATAAATATAAGCACAAGACAAACAGGGTTTGCGCAAGTTAAGTATTCAATAACAGCAATGCCAATTGTGTCCTTTTTGAAGTTGGACGGGTTCGCAAGTGATGGTATTCAGTGGGACACCGTGGAGCCGGCAACGGTAGACGTCGGCGCGGACGGCTTACCGAGCGTTAATATGAAGCCAGTTATTTATTCAGGGACGTTTTCTCTGAAACCAAACTCAAATTGTCGCAATATGATAGACCAGATTGCACAAATATCAACTCCGGCGTGGAATAAGGATTTGGTTGACTACGAATTGACGTTGACCGAAATTAATCGCACAACCGGAACTATGACTTTATATACCGGCGGAGTTATAACCACGGTTGATTCAGGAAACAGCGCAAATTTGAACGACGGGCAGGGAAATAAGTCATACAAAGTCATGTTTACAAAACGTGATATTATGGCAGCATAAGGATTAAAAAAATGGAAAACACAAAAAAAATCTGTATAAACGATATGGAAAACAAGCTCTATTTTAATA
>CAVEOB010000054.1:0-5876 GCA_963617265.1 Mediterraneibacter gnavus | reverse complement strand
TTTCTGTTTTGATGCCGGTATATAAAACGCCTGAAGCGTATTTACGCACGGCGATTGAGAGTATTTTAAGCCAAACCTTTACGGATTTTGAATTTTTGATTTTGGACGATTGCCCGACCGATACTCGGGAGCAAGTTGTAAAATCCTACGCCGACAAACGCATAAAATATGCCAAAAATCCGCAAAATATGGGGATTTCCGCCAGCCGCAACAAGTTGATTGATATGGCGAAAGGCGAATATTTAGCTATTTTTGACCACGATGATATTTCGCTGCCGGAACGCTTGGAAAAAGAAGCTGCGTATTTGGACGCTCACCCAAAATGCGGCGTGGTTAGCTGCGCTAAACAGAATATTATTGGCTCAAAAGTTGTTGTTTATCCGGAAAATAATGCCGCAATAACCCGTCAGTTGTTTGTGTCGTGCTGCGTGATTCATTCGGCGTCAATGGTGCGTAAATCGGTACTGGAAGCAAATAATATCCGCTATGAGGAAGAATATTCGCCGGCGGAAGACTATGCCATGTATTGCCGTTTGGTGGGCAAAACCGAGTTTCATAATCTGCCGGAAGTGCTGTTTCATTACCGCAATTTTGCAGGCAACACCACGCATTTGCAAAAGCAGAAGATGGACGACAAAACCGTGCAGATAAAAGACTTTGTGCGGAGAGACAATCCCTTGCTGTGGGAAAAGATTTTGCCTGATGTGGAATATGTCAGCCGCGTAAAGTATTTAGGCTTGCCAATAGCAAAAATCGTGCGCCGCGGTGAAATAACCAAAATCTATCTCTTTGGCAAAATCCCGCTGTATGTTATCAAAACCAAAGAAGTACTGGATAATAAAGGCAAATAAAATGGAAACACTTGTCAGCGTCATAATTCCGGCGTTTGCCGCGGAAAAAACTATCAAAAAATGCTTAGAATCGGTGCTGTCGCAAACCTATGCCAATCTTGAGATAATTGTGGTGTATAAGCAAAGTTCCGACAATACGCTGAATATTCTTCAAAGTTTTAATGACAAAAGGATTAAACTTATTGAACAGACAGCAAACACAGGTCCGGGCGGGGCTAGGAATATCGGCGTGCAAAATGCAAATGGCGAATGGGTTGGTTTTGTGGAAGCTGATGATGTTATTGACAAAGATTTTTATAATAACCTGCTGTCCGCTGCTGATGACGAAACAGATATTGTCTGCGGCAATATAATGTTGAACGGGCGCAAATGGGTGTGGTTTGACAAAGAGCGTGAATTTCGCTCGTTTGGTGAAAAATTCGGCAATATGAAAAACGGCGCCACCTTTGACAAGATTTTCAGAAAATCGCTGCTTGACCAGCACAAAATTGAGTGTAGTGAAAAAATACGTTGGGAAGACAACATATTTATTTTTAAGGCATTTTATTTTGCCAACAAAATTAAGGCTGTGCCAAACGCTGTGTATTATTACAACGCAGCGCCGTGGTCACCGGAATATCGCAGCAAGCTGCAAAACGACGTTATTGCCGAAGCTGCGGAAATTGAACGTTTTGTAAAAGACAGCGGCTTTAGTTATTTTCAAAAAAAGCTGGCTTACAAAAAAATTATAGCAAGTTTTGCCGGTGGTTTTCTTGATGTGCCGGAGATTTACTCTGAATTGATGAAAATGATGAATAATCCTTGGTTCTTAATCAAAAAACATCTGAAATGCAAATTTAAAAAATTCAAAAAAAACTTTTCAAAAAGGAAAAAACCATGAAAACATATTACATAGTGAGCGGTGGGTTTGACCCGATACACGAAGGACATATAGAAATGATAAAGCAATCGGCAGCCAACTCGGACGGCGTAATTGTTTTAGCTAATTCTGACGCATGGCTGTGCCGTAAAAAAGGCAAGAATTTCCACAGCATCAAAACCCGTCTGGCGATTTTAGAGAATTTAAAAGGCGTGATAGACGTGCTGGAATTTGATGATTCGGACAACACGGCGTCTGACGGCATCCGCAAAGCCCGCGCTAAATATCCGGACGCGCATTTGGTGTTTGCCAACGGCGGCGACCGCGGCAAGGATAATATTCCGGAAACCGCAACTTGCAAGGAATGTCAAGTGGATTTGGCTTTTGGCGTCGGCGGCGACAACAAAGCTAATTCATCTTCTTGGATTTTAGAAAAATGGAACAATAAAGTGAGTTAATTAAAATGGCTATAAATTATCATTTACACGAAAAAGGTGACAGACCTTGGGGAAATTGGGAAGTTATTAGTCTTGGAAAAAAATATATTGTAAAGAAAATAGCTGTAAATCCCAATGCGTCCCTATCTCTACAATTGCATCATCATAGAGGAGAACATTGGATTATTACTTCAGGAAATCCTACTGTTACAGTTGGTGAAGAAACTATGGAATTATCACCTGGAAAATCTGTTGATATTCCAAAAGAAACTAAACACAGGATAGAGAATAAAACCAACACTCCCGTAGAATTTATTGAGATTCAAATGGGTGATATTCTTGATGAGAACGATATTGTTCGTTTTGTCGATCAGTACGATAGAATTTCTAAACATTATCAGGGTAGATAAAATGATTATGAATTGGCACACGAACTTTTACAGATTGAAAATACACAGGTGGTTCAGACAAATGCCCCTGAAAAAGTTTTAATGTTAAAAATGGAGTAAACAATGACAAAAACAGCGTTAATTACAGGTATCACAGGTCAAGACGGTTCATATTTGAGCGAACTGCTGCTGGAAAAAGGCTATGAAGTTCACGGGCTGATTCGCCGCAGTTCTTCGCACAACACCCAGCGTATTGAGCATTTGCTGGGCAATCCGCACTTGCATTTGCACTACGGCGATTTGACCGATTCATTAAACATTGTGCGTTTGGTAAAAGAGCTTGCACCGGACGAAATCTATAACTTGGGCGCGCAGAGCCACGTTAAAATCAGCTGGGACTGTCCGGAATTTACGGCAGAAAGCGACGCGCTCGGCACTTTGCGCCTGCTGGAAGCTATCCGCATTAACGGCTTGGCTAAGAAGACTCGTTTTTATCAGGCTTCTACATCGGAGCTGTTCGGTTTAATTCAAGAGCCGGTACAATCCGAGAAAACTCCGTTTTATCCGCGCTCGCCGTACGGCGTTGCCAAGCTTTACGGCTATTGGATTACCGTAAACTATCGTGAAAGTTTCGGTATTTTTGCCTGCAACGGAATTTTGTTTAACCACGAATCTCCGCGCCGCGGCGAAAACTTTGTGACACGCAAAATCACTTTGGCGGCTACCCGCATTAAAGCCGGTCTGCAGGATTGCCTGTATTTAGGCAACTTGGATTCAAAGCGCGACTGGGGTCACGCCAAAGACTATGTAGAGGGCATGTGGCGCATGCTGCAAGCCGACAAGCCGGAAGATTTTGTGCTGGCAACCGGCACCACCACTTCTATCCGCGACTTTGTAAAACTGGCGTTCAAAGAATGCGGCATAGAGCTGGAATGGTCAGGCAAAGGCGTTGAGGAAAAAGCCGTAAACAAAGCAACCGGCAAAGTCGTGGTAGCGGTAAATCCGGAATTTTTCCGTCCGGCGGAAGTAGATTTGCTGTTGGGCGACAGCACAAAAGCCCGCACGGTTTTGGGCTGGAAACCGACTTATGATTTAGCGGCTTTAGCGCATGAAATGGTGCAGGAAGACGCTAAAATCGCGGCTAAAGAAAAGCTCTTAAACGACAACGGCTTTGCTGAAAACACCACCTACGCCGACTAAAAGGAGAAAATCTATGAGTGAACTGATAGAATTTATAAAACCTGATTTTTGTTTTGAAGACGAGCGCGGCTCGCTGGTGCAGCTGTGCCGCCAAGGCTGGAAGCAAATCAACGTTTCCACCTCAAAAGCCGGAGTTTTCCGCGGCGGGCACTACCACAAACATAATAATGAGGCGTTTTATATTATTGACGGAGAAATTGAAATTTCTTTAGTCAAAGGCGAACAAAAAGAAAAAGTTACAGTCAAAAACGGCGACTTTTTTGTGCTGAAGCCCTATGCGGCTCACTCATTTTTGTTTAAGCAAAACACCACCATGGTGGCTTTGTATGACAAAGGCGTAGAAGAAGAAAACGGCGTTAAAGATATTTATCCGGCGGAGGTTTAAATGTATTTATTGATTGGCGGCAGCGGCTTTTTAGGGCGCTACCTGATTAAAAATATTTTAAGCGAAACAGCAGACAGCATAATTGCCACGGACAGAACGCCGCAGCCAAGCGATAACCCTCGCCTGCGCTGGGAAAAATGCGACATCTGCGATATGGCGGATATTGAACGCCTGAACAAAATCTGCGCGGCGGAAGAAAATCTGAAAGTTGTGTTTTTAGCAGCTTATCATCATCCGGATTTAGTTATGAAAAATCCTAAAACCGCATGGCAGGTAAACGTGATTTGTCTGGCGGAATTTCTGAACCGGATGGATAACATCAAAACGCTGTATTATCCGTCTACCGAAGTGGTTTACGGACAAGGTATTGACGGTTACCGCTTTAAGGAAGACGACGCCCTGCATCCGGCAAACCGCTACGGCGCGCATAAAACTGTTGCCGAACGCATGGTTAACGTTGCCGGATTTAACGCGGTGCGTTTTCCGGTTTTGATGGGACCGAGTCTAGTGCCTGGCAAAAAGCATTTTTATGATGAAATTGTGGAAACCGTAAAAAACGGCGGCACTATGGAAATGTTTGAAGACCAAAAGCGCTCTATGCTGGATTTTGACACCGCAGCGAAAATGCTGATTAAGCTGGCGGAAACTCCGGAAGCGCGGCAGTATCCGATTGTCAACATCTGCGGCGATGAAGCCCTGTCTAAGTATGAGCTGGGCAAAAGAATTGCCCGCCGGCACGGACTGGATGAAAGCAAAATCATCCCTATCCGCATGGACGATGACAGCAAAATTTTTGCAGCTAAACGAGCTAAAGAAACTTTGCTTGACAACAGCTTGCTGAAAAAAATTTTAGGTTTAACCGAATTAAAAATAAAGGTATAGAAGAATGAGTGAAAATAAAGATATCAAAAAAAAGGTTACTATTGTAATACCTACTTTTAATAGAGCTAATATGGTAACAAAAGCCATTGATACAGCACTGGCGCAAACATATCCTTGTCAGGTAATTGTTTGCGATCATGGAAGCAAAGACAACACTCCGGAAGTTGTAAAAAAATATGGCGATAAAATAACTTATATTCGTAGAGAAAAAGATTTCGGACCACATTTTTGCTGGCTAGAGGGCGTACTTAATGCTGAAGGAGAATATGTACATATTCATATGGATGATGATTGGCTAGAACCAACATATATTGAAGAAGCTGTAAAATTGATGTCTGATGATGTTGGAATGGTATTTTCAGATGCATATTTAGCATTTTTAGATGAAAACAAAACACAAGAAAATTGTTTGTTGGTTAAAGAAAAGTTTGGCTATGGAAAACATCCTGTGGAAATGTTAGAAAAAGAAATCTTGACTAATAAGTATATGTTATCTCCGGCAGCTTGCTTATATAGAAAAAAAGATATCATTGACGCTATATACCCAGGAGATTTGCCAATTAGTTTTGGAGACACTTATTTTGGTGTCGGTCCTGATCATTTTATGACATTACAATCATTGTTAAGATATAAAAATTTTGCCTGCATTGATAAATCATTATTGACGTTTTCTTATCATAAAGGTAGTATAACTGTTGATGCTTATCAGGAAAAAGGTAAGCAAGAAAGAATTTTGTCTTCTTATGAATCTGTACGCAGATATTATTTGCTTTTGAAAAAATATAGAGATAATCCAAGTATAATACAAGATGAAAAACCTTGCCTAGATTCTAAAACTATATATAAATTTTTAGGTATTCCTGTAGTAAAGAT
>CAVEOB010000053.1:6187-6873 GCA_963617265.1 Mediterraneibacter gnavus | reverse complement strand
GAGCTTGTAAATTTTCAGCTGCTTTTTTGTTTAACACAGCTTGAGTAAATCCGCCCAATTCACAATCATACTTAGGGTACACAGGAGTAAAATCTTTATAATCAAGCCAATGATCAAAATCTTTATACAGCGCCTTTATTCTTTTATATATGCCGTCCGCTTTGCCGGTGCCGGACCAATCCCATGGTCCATCAAATAATTTCAATCCGTTATTATTCAAGAGCGAGGAGCAATGACATAACTTTCCCAAGGTTATTACATAATCATATTTTTTGATAGTTTCAGACATTATCAATTCCTATTTCATCAACTTCTAATACAACAAAAAAATGCTGTCGATAAGACAGCTGGAAGTTGAGAACGTACTTAATGCAATGTAGTGCGACATATTAGCGGTATGCCACATATTTCTAGAATCTATGAGCCATATTTATTATAGCCTATTTTGTCGCCTTCCAGCTACGACCAGAAGGCTTTTAGCGTCATTTTAGACGTGCATTAACGAGGTTCTCACACCCCAGACAGACTATCGTCTATCCGTTTGTTATTCTAGCTAAAGATTATTTGAATGTAAAGATAATTATTCTGCAACTCCTATCAGGCAATTAAACAGAAAAAAACTCATTATTTTCACACACTATTTAAGATTTTAAGGATATTATAAAAGGTCTTAAATGCTATTGGAA
>CAVEOB010000053.1:0-6053 GCA_963617265.1 Mediterraneibacter gnavus | reverse complement strand
TATAGATTTAAGCTTGTAATTTTTTACATTTTCAGCCTATAGCATTATTTAGCTTGATTTTCCCAAACAATACTGTTATAAAATTTAACGTCCGGTGTGACCTCACTGGACGTTATTTTAACTTGAGAGGGTTAAACCCCACATTTAACTCTATCTAAGTTAAATGTAACCTATTTTTGCTAAAATGTCAAGACCTAAAGTCAAAACATAGTAAATTTAGGCAGGGTTTATCCCTTTCGCAACTGCCAAGATTGGCTGAAAGGTGAAAGATGATAAACTTGCACAAAGTTTTAAGCATTATTATTTATTTGCTTAAAATCATCATTCTGTTAATGAAATAGTATGGTGAGGCGGGGATTTAAACCCCGCCCTTTGTATTTTAGAGCCAGCCGGCAACAGTTTTAGATATGTAACCTGAATTAACAAATTGCCTGAATATGTTAAAAAATATGGGAAAATTTAACATATAAGTTAAAGTGATGTCTGAAAAAAGTCTGAAATCAGACTCTGAAAAAGTCTGAAAGTCTGAAGAATTATATTGAAAGATAGAATCAAAAAAGCCTTGCAAACCATTGATTTGCAAGGCTTTTGCTATGGTAGGGCCGGAGAGAATCGAACTCTCAAGACATTGCTGCCACCAGATTTTGAGTCTGGCGCGTCTACCAATTCCGCCACAACCCCATAAAAATTATACTACGTTAATAGCGGATATTTTTTAGTTAGTCAATACTTTTTTTGCATTTTTGTAAATATTTTTTCTTTTATTTTACGTACTCCTATGTTATACTTCCTGCCAGTTGATAAAAAATTGAGGTTACAGTGGAAAATTTAGAGCATCAGGCTTCGGTTTTATTTGGCGAAAAACAATTTCAGAAAGCTTTGGAAATTTACCAGCTTTTATTACAAGGTAATCCAAAGGCGGAAAAATATGCTATTGCCTGCGGCAACTGCTTTGATTCGCTGGGTGATAAAGAAAAAGCAATTGAACTATATAGCCACGCTTTGAAACTTAATAAAAATTCTGAAGCTGCACTATTAAACCTTTCAACTATCAATTACGAAATCGGCGACTATGATAAATCGGCTGACTTTGCCAACAAAACTCTTAGCTTAAATCCCAATAATATGTCGGCATGGCAAAATTTGGCAAATATAGCCTTCTGCCGCAGCAATTATGAAGAAGCTCTTACCTATTATCAAAAAATGTATGAGCAAAATAACAATAGTTATATTGCAATGATTAACCTTGCCAACACTTATTATTCGCTTGGCAAGTATGTTTTGGCACTGGAGTTTGCAAAAAAATCTTTAGAGCGCCACCCTTCAAGCGTGGTTGCCAATATGATTTCAGGCAATGCACTTGTTGCCATGCAGCGATATGAAAAAGCCATTGATAAATATTTGCGAGCTTATGAGCTGGACGGGCATAACCGCGAGGTTTTAAACGCTTTAAGCGAAACCTACCGATCGTTAAATGATTGGGAAAATTGCATTATTTTTGCTTGGAAATATGTTAAGACAGCACCGGAGCAAACCGATGAAGTTGCATTAAATTTCGGCTATTTGCTTTATGAATGTTATTCTGAAAAAAGCGAAGAACTGGCAAAAAAATACGCCTCAAAATGGCTAAACTTTTTTCCGAATAACAAAATTGTACAGCATATGGCGTGCGCTTTGACCAATGGTCATGCACTTTTAAATTCGGACAGCCACTTTATTAAAGCAACCTTTGACTCCTTTGCTCAAGATTTTGATGAAACACTGAAATCTTTAGACTATCAAGCTCCGGCTTTAATTGAAAATGAGGCGGCGAAACATCTTAAAACTTCGGTTTTCAAAGGATATCATATTCTAGACCTTGGCTGCGGCACCGGTTTATGTGGTGAAAAAATGAAAAAATTTGCCTCTCGCAAGGGACTTATCGGCGTTGATTTGTCGGAAAAAATGCTTGAACAAGCCAAAGAAAAGAAAATTTATGCTCAGCTGATTTGCGATGATATCTGTCATTATATGGAAACAACCGATTACTATTTTCATGTGATTATTGCTTCTGACGTGCTGACTTATTTCGGTGATTTAACCAAAGTGTTTGTGCGAATTTCAAAGTCATTGACTTCAAACGGAATGTTCTTTTTTTCGGTGACAGAAAACCATTATAACGATGATGATTTCTTTATGGCTCCAAGCGGACGTTTTGTACATAATCCCAACTATGTGGAAAAAGCCTTAAAAAGCACCGGTTTAAAAGTTATTAACTGTGAGCGGCATATTCTGCGGAATGAGGCAGAAAGCCCTGTATATGGTTATATTTTTACTGCTGCCAAGCCTGAACGAGCCAAACAATGATAAATAAGCATAAACTTTTGCTGCTGGCAGCTGCTTTATTTTTTGTGCTGCCGCCGGTTTTTGCTAAAGAACCTCCACTTATCCGGCAAAATTCCGTCAACCGGCAGTTAATTTTACGCCGCGCTTTAAACGTCCCTCAAGCTATTTCAAAAAACGAACGTTCTGTCGCTATTTATCTGACTAAACCATTTGATGATAAGATAGAAAAAATGCAGGCAATAGCCTATTGGATTGCCACCCATATTGCCTATGACAGTTATAAATTTGATAATGCGCCTAATCTAAAAAATATGAATTATCATTATGATGTTTTCAAAGCACGTACCGGAATATGCTTGGATTTTGCTAAATTGTTTCAAGAAATGTCAATGTACGCCGGCATACGCGGTGTCAGGATTGTTTCGGGCTATGTTGTAACCACTAAGAATTTGCAAAAACAATACAGACCGCAGCAGCTTGGAACTGGTCATGCATGGAATGCCGTAAACCTTAACGGCTATACTTATTATATTGACACAACCTGGATGGCTACCCAGCATGTGGCGACCAAAGGAAACAGCAAATTTAACCAATGGAATCACAAACAGGAAATTTTGAAACGCCTACGCACTAACACCGCAGCCAAAACTACTGCAAATATTCGTTACTATTACTTTTTATTCACTCCGCAAGATGAAGTGCGCAAATTTGGCGAACACCATTTTGCTGTGAGCAGCGACTAAAGAAGTTCTTTGATTTTTGCGCTTAAATCAGCTTCAATTCGGACAGGTCTTTTCAAAGCTAAACTCATATGAATCAACTTTACTTCAATTTTGGTCAGTAAAGTATCGCCGCGGTAAATTTCTTGCTGCACGCGCAAGCTGGCGCCGCCAACTTCCAAAATTTTGCAGGTAACAACCAGCGCGTCATCTAAACGAGCCGAGGCAATATAATCAATATTGCAAGAACGAACCACAAATCCGGTTTGCCCTGCTTCCAAATTTTTTTCCTGATTTACACCCAGCGTGCGGATAAATTCCGTGCGGGCGCGTTCGGCAAACTTCAGATAATTGGCATAATAAACAATCCCGCCGGCATCGGTATCTTCATAATAAACCCGCACCGGATAAGCAAAAGTTTTATCTTCTATTTTGCCCAAAGCAGGGAGTGTGCTCTCAAGCATTATCTAATCCTCCAAAGTTTCCAAAAGTTCATACTGTTTGGTTTGTTTTGCCGGCATGTTAATTCCTAAATAGCGATAGCCCAGCTGCGAGATAATGCGTCCGCGCGGAGTGCGCTGCAAAAATCCAAGCTTCAGCAAAAACGGCTCCACAACTTCTTCAATGGTGTCGCGCTCTTCCGAAAGAGCAGCCGCCAAAGTATCGGCTCCGACCGGACCTCCGCCGTAATTTTTGACAATGCAGTTTAAATAGCGGCGATCAAAAGCGTCCAGCCCGAAATCATCCACATCTAAGCGTTTCAAGGCAAGGTCTGAAATGTGCGAATCTATCACTTTTTGCGCGGAAACAGCGCCAAAATCCCGCACGCGGCGAAGCAATCGTCCAGCAATACGCGGAGTTCCCCGAGAACGTTTGGCAATCTCCATAGCTCCGTCCTCAGAAATTTCTATGTTTAAAAGTTTAGCGTTGCGTTGTACGATTTTCTTTAAATCTTCATGAGAATAAAAATCCAAGCGCAAAGGAATTCCAAAACGTTCGCGCAGCGGAGTGGAAAGCAGTCCGGATCGAGTAGTAGCGCCTACCAAAGTAAACGGCTGCAAGTCTATGCGCACTGAACGGGCAGAGGGTCCTTCGCCGATAATCAAATCCAGCTGAAAATCCTCCATAGCAGAATATAAAACTTCTTCAATTGCCGGATTCAAACGGTGGATTTCATCAATAAACAGCACGTCGTTGCGTTCCAAATTAGTCAAAATCGCCGCTAAATCGCCGGATTTAGAAATCATCGGCGCCGAAGTAGCGCGGAAACCTACGCCCAATTCTTTGGCAACAATAGAAGAAAGCGTGGTCTTGCCAAGCCCCGGAGGACCAAACAGCAGCACATGGTCAAGCGCTTCGCCGCGCTGTTTGGCGGCAGCAATAAACACTTTTAAATTATCGCAGACATCTCGCTGTCCCACAAAATCGTCTAAACTTGTCGGACGCAGGCTAACCGGATTGTTGCCGATTTGTTCGTCTTCGGCTTGAGCTTGCGGACTAACGATTCTCGTATCATCTTTCATGGTCTAAAATTCCTTTTGAGCAAATTCTTTTAGGGCAAGACGGATAAGCGTCGGCACATTGGCATCGGGATTTTCCGCCAAGGCTTTAGATACGGCGCGGTAAGCCTCCAAACGCTGATATCCCAAATTAACCAAAGCTGAAATAACATCTTCGCTTTTAGAATAATCAGCGTCTTTCGGTAAAGCGACTTGAGCCGCCGGAGCACCTTCTATAACTTCATCAGCATTGCCGCCGGAAACACCAACAGGAATTGTAACGATTTTATCTTTGAGTTCGGTAACTATGCGCGCGGCAAGTTTAGGTCCCACGCCGGAAGCACGGCAAAATGAAGCTTTATCCTGCGCGCTGACGGCTTGTGAAAGCTGCGCCGGAGTTAAAACCGAAAGAATGCTCAGGCAAACTTTGGCGCCAACTCCCTGAACTTTGGTAAGTGTGGAAAACCATTCCTTTTCCCACGCATCGGCAAAACCGAACAGCGACAGACTGTCTTCCCGCACCACCATTTCGGTCAAGAGTGTAGCTTCTTGTCCTTGCGCCAATTTGCCCAAAGTTTTGGACGAGGCGGAAACGAGATAGCCCACACCATTTACATCTATAATGCAATAATCATCGCCGATTGTATCAATCAGCCCGCGTAATTTAGCAATCATTTTTTACAATCCTTTTGTTGGCATAAGAGTAGCGAAAATATACAGACGGTGCAAGAGTTTTGTTGCTTTTCTGCAAGGCTTAATTTATAAAGGCAGAAACGGAGAAAATAAAATGGACTTTTTAGAAATTTTTTGCCTTGGCTTGGCCTTGGCGGTAGATGTTTTCGGCATAGCGTTTGCTTATGGGCTGATTATCAAGCGCCACCGGCGTATTATGGCTCTGCGTTTGGCCGGAACCTGCGGCGTTATGCAATTTGTAATGCCGTTGTTCGGCTTTGCCGGAACCGCAGTTATCAGCGCTTGGATTTCTCGTTTTGACTATATTCTGGTGTTTTTGGTTTTTACGGCGCTGGGCATAAATGTGATTCGCGAGGCCGTAGAAGAAAACGGCGAGGAAAATATTGTCAAAAAACGCAGGCGTCTGAGCTGGAAAGTAGCGTTTACCATCGGGATTGCCACCAGTATTGATGCGCTGGTCAGCGGAACTATGCTTTATTTAACTAAAACGCCGCTGCTGCAGGCGTCCCTTATTATCGGCGCGGTGTCTTTTGCCGTAGGGGTAATCGGCTTTAACTTAAATTGCTGCCTGAAAAAGGTACCGGAAAAATATCTGCAGATTATCGCCGGCTTGGTCTTAATCGGACTGGGACTAAAAAATCTCCTGTCGCATTTTCTTTAAAAGATACTTAAAAGCGGTAGACTTAAAAGAGGTATGTTTTTAAACTCTTACTTATTAAAAGTAGGAGTTTTTTTTATGATTCAAAAACAAGTTGGAAAAAGAATAAAAGAAATCAGGTTGTCTCACAATTTATCTCAAGAAGATTGTGCTTTAAGT
>CAVEOB010000052.1:0-7271 GCA_963617265.1 Mediterraneibacter gnavus | reverse complement strand
GAAATAGCCTATGAAGGAATGGGCAGCGGACGCGCCAAACGCGGAGCGAAATTCCAATATAACTTGGGCGATTTAACCGCTGAAGAGATGGATACAAAGCTAAAAAAGAGAACTATAGAAAAAGCTAATGAACTGCAGGAAAACCTTGAAAAACTAGGATTATTTGCAGAACTTAAAGCGGCTCAAGAAGGTATTACCGATAAAGAAAAAATTGAAAAAACAAAAGGCGATTTTATCAAAGTATATCTTAATACTCTATCCGATAAAACTATTGACTGTCAGAAAAAACTGCTGAAAGATTTGAATGAAGAAAACTTCAGCCGTGCCAATACTGGTGTTATAAAAGACCTATTCAATAAAGGATTGTCTAAAGACTCTACCGAAAGTTACAACGATATGAAAAAGCTTACAAATATTGATAAATTAGGCTATTCAATACTTGTTAAAGGAAACAAGGACGACATTAAAGACTTGCGAGCTGATGCAGTAGAGCGCTTCACCAAATCTCCGCTAGATGATTTAAATGACAAGTTCAATATAAAAATGCAAGATACCGCTTCTCAGGAAAAGCATAACTCCCGCGAAAATAAATTCAGACAACTGAAAGAAAAAATACTGAATGGTAAAAATTCCGGTAAAATATTGAACGACAATAACAATGACTTAAACAAGTTTTGGAATAAATCGCAAGGACGCTGAAAAAAATGATAAAAAAGACTCTTCACTGCATTTGCGCTTTAGCCGCCGGAGCATTGTTCAGCGCTTTGCTGCTGCTAATCTACCAGCTTGTCTTTTTTTACTGCTATCAAATAGACATTATGGCTCCGCAAACTTATGCCTCTATTCGCAATTATTGGAATGACGGCGGAGTTTTGAAAGCTGGCGATTTATTTATGCTGATTGGGATTTTTTCATATTTTCCGTTAATATTTTTTGTTTGGCGCAAGTTAATTAAATATCAATATATGAACCTGATTACCAAGCCTGTTAACTGGCTGGCAAATTTGGGAATGGATAAATACAGCGGTGGTATGCCGGAAGTAAATATTAAAAACCTGAAAATTGAGGAGAAAAAAACTATAGAACAACTGGTGCAAGAGCGTATAGAGCTGGAAAATAAAAAGAATCCTAAAACCGACACGGCGCAATTTAGAAAAGAAATTGTTGAAAAGATAGAAAATGACATCAATTAACATTCTCTTTATAAATTCGTTTTATACTGACAAGAAAAATATGGAGTAAAGCGGGTGAAATCCTTAATTGTCTTTGCAAGAATAATTATCGTGGGGTGCCTATGGAGCATTGTCTTCGTAGAAGGCATTCGCGTAATTATGCTCTGCAACTGGCACTTTGATATTTTTTGGCCGGATCACTGGCGCCAAGCCTATGCGCTTTGGAAAGCAGGCTGGGTAATCCGTGCGCCTAAAGAATGGGCTTTTGTGATTATACTCGTAACATTTTTCCCAATGCTTATCACTGGTTGGTGGACGCTGTGTATGGTGGCGTGGGAACGCATTATATATGACATTATAATGTCGCCTATTATGCTTTACCGCCGCTTAATTAAAGCTCCTATCAATGTGATTAAAACCAACAATAAATACGGCGTGGTAAAGAAAAAATCATATAAACAGGTACGCCCTGCCGGTGTTGGTTTCAGAATGCCTATTTCCGATTATTCCAACAATAAATCGGCAGCTCCGGTAACGGCAGGCGTGGGCGGCAACGCAATTTTGCCATCGCAAGTCCATCAAGTTCCAACAGCCCTGAGCGCTCCGGCGCAAGCGGCGTCTAAAACAGCTAGAAAAACCGACATTCCGTCAACTATAGACCATGCTTTATTCAAATTTGATGATGATGACGATGATTTTGATTTGGATATAGATTCTTTTGAAAAAGCCGATATCTTAAAGAAAAAAGAACCGGCAAAGCCGAAAAAGCCTCTGTTTGATGATGATGACGATGAAGATGATGCTCCGTTGCCACCGCGCAAAAATAAGCGCGATGACGACAGCGGCTCTAAGCGTTCGGCGAAAAAGCCTGATTTTGATGATGACGATGAAGATGACGATGATTTCCAGCCACGCAGTAACAACCGCCGCAACAACAAAAACGACCGCAATTCTGACAATGGCGGCAAAGACCAACGGCAAAAAAACAACAAGCAAAACCGCACAGATTCCAAAGCTGACAAGTCTAACCGCGGCAATAAGCAAAACAACAGCTCTGACGACGATTCCGGCGAAAGCACTCCGCGCAGTCCAGTTTATGACAGCCTGCAGCAAAAAGGCTATGACGTTATCGCCGGAGTTAATGTCAACAACACTGTGATTGACTTTGTCGGCGTTTCCGAAACAGAAATCTGTTTGTGTTTGATAGATAAGGAAAACGGCGACTGGCTGGCTGATGAAGAATTGTTTAACGGCGAAGAGCCTCTGTGGTTCTCCGAAAACAGCCACAGAATTTCACCGGTACGTAAATTAGATGTTGCGCGCAATGTGATTCGTGATAAACTTGCCGAAGAAGACTTTGAGCAAGAAGTTAAATCTTATGTGGTGGTGCAAATGGCAAACATTATCAATGCCGACGATATGTTTGAAGTTTGGAATAAAATGGATATTGAAGTAACCAGAATCAACCGCGGCGCGCCAAAAGAAATTCATCTGTTTTCAAAATCGCTGGATGAAGCCGACGGACAAATCGACCGCAAAGAACTCAATCGTTTGCGCAAAGTTTTAAAAAGTATTAAATAGGGGTTAAAATGGCATTAAAAGAACGTGGTGAAGAATGGAAAGAATATGACAGCGCCGTCCGCTGGATGATGATTACTTTTCTGATTTGTTTGGGACTGACAATTTTTCTGTTTGTTTTTGCCCTGCCCTTGTCATATTTGGTTGGACACGGCGTTTCAAAAGCATCTTTTGAAATGATACAAAAGTTTTTGGGCTTGATTGTAGAAAAACCAAGCCATTTGTGGGCAATGTATGCCAAATGGTTCAGGCAGCTTATCCGCTATCACGGCGCTTTTTCGCTTAGCTTGTGGCTGCCGATTCTACCGTTTATTACTCTGCCGGTTGGTTTGATTGTCGGCGCTTTGCTCAGCCCGTATAAATTCCAAGTAAACACCCAAGGTTCGGCGCGAATCGCGGAACTGCGCGACATTAACAAAATGGCGCTGCTGGGATTTGACGGCTTTTGTCAGGTTGTGGGCAAGTTTAAAGGACGTTTCTTAATGCTGAAAGAAACCTTATCCACTTTGTGCTGCGCTCCTCCGGGTACCGGTAAAACAGCCGGCGTGGTTATTCCAACAATTTTTAACTCCGATAAATTAAGCATTATCGTAAACGACCCGAAGCCGGAACTTTGCTATTCCACTACCGGTGCACGCGCCAAGGTTGGTCCGGTGTTTGTAATCAACTGGGGTGCCGAAGACAACCCGAGCGAAGGTATTTATTACCCAAGCTGGAATCCGCTGTCGCCGAACTCGATGCCTGATGCTGGTCCGGATCGTGATATGTATGTGGACTCTATGTGCAATATTTTGGTTGAAGACCCTAAAGGCGGCGCTGACCCGCACTGGTCAAATACCGGTCGTGCCGCGCTAACCGGCTTTATTAACTTTGTGGCGTCTAAATGCGACCGCGCCCGCGCCAACGATTATTTTATTGGGCGAATTTATGAGGGCAAGCTGGACGCTAAAGATAAAGAAGTGCTGGAAGGCTACTATATGGAAATGCGCGATCCAGCAGCTCCGCGCGCTATTCAAAACCTGAAAAACGGCACTTTAACCATGGAAAACTATCTGCCAATCGGCACGTGGAATTTGCTGCCGGCACGTTGGATGGGGCGTGAAGCCTGCATTGCCATGATTATGGAATGGATTACTGAAGCGCAAATCAACGCCGCTCAAGAAATTCAGCGCCGTATGGACGAAGGCGATCAAATGGCGGCCATGGCTGACCCAACGCATGATATGTTGGAAGAAGCTGTAAAAGAAGCCCGCAACTTTGGTTATTCGCAGCGCTGTATCACCGAATTAAGCTCACTCAGCAGTATGCCGGATAAAGAGCGCGGCTCTGTGCTTTCTACCGCTTTTGCCGGTATCGGCTGTTTCAAAAACCAAGCGGTAAAAGCCCGCACCAGCTTTTCGGATATTCAATTCAAAGACCTGCGCGGTATGAAAGACCCTGTCACCGGCGAATGGAAGCCGATTTCGGTATATCTTTCCGTAAACCAAGTAGATGCGCGCGCTTTGGGCGTTATCAGCAGTACGTTTATTGAATTGATGTCGTCCTACCTGATTTCTAACCCGCCTAACCATGTTAATAAAACAGACGGCAAAATGGGACCTTTCCCAGCATTGTTCATCTTGGACGAGTTTCCGCAAATGCCGAAAATGAAAGCTATTATCGACGGACCTGCCGTAGGTCGTGGTCAAAAAGTGTCGTATTTGCTGATTGGACAAGACTTGGGACAAATCTCCGGAAAATATGGTAAAGATGACCTTGAAACGGTGATTTCCACCACCGCCTGCAAGATTATTCTTTCCCAAAACAACGAGGTTACCGCCCAACGTTTTTCTAAGATGATTGGCAACAAAACCGTGCAAGTTTCGTCTTTTAGCCGTACAGAAGGCAGCTTGGGCAAAGACTTTAACCCGCTCGCTAAGAATGTTAACTATCAAATGCAGGGCGTGCCGGTTATCAGTTCAACTCAATTATTGAGCTTGCCTATGCTTAAACAAGTTGTTTTGATGCAAAGCTACATTGACCGCCCGATTATTGCGGATTCGCCTCGCTGGTATTTGGATCCTAAAATGAAAAAACTGGCAAAATTGCCGCCTTGCCCGAATGTTCCAGATTGGATTGTGGCGCAGCGTGAAGATATCAACGACGATATGCTGGCTAAGCTCGGAATTGAGTATAATCCTGACGAAGACAACGACAATTTTGAGGTCGATACTCCGCAAGTCTAAGCGATTGTTTTTACTGATTGCCGCTGAAAAATTTTCGGTGGCTTTATTTTTTAGTGAACTTTTGCGCAACTTATGTCGTTATAAATAATGTAAACAAGTTAAACGAGGTTAAAAATGGACGATATATCTGATTTGTTAAAAGAAGCCAAGCCGCTGTATTTTCGGCGCAAACGTATCAGGAATCTGACTAAAACCGCCGGAATGCTTTCGGTTATAGCTTTGCTAGGTTTAAGCTCTTTTCAGCACGCGGAAACATACGTTTATGACTTTGACAATATGTCTACAGCCATAAGCCTGCTGCAAAACGGCTCGGCTATTGACGACTTAGGGCTTCCGACTGATGAATACGGATTTTTAAGGATTAGCTGATGCATAATGAAATATCATCATACAAAGCCATTGTGCGTGCCGTTATCAAAAAAATTACCGGCAATTACGATGAGGATTTAGAGCAGGAAGCTTATCTGAAAATCTGGCAGAATCAAAGCAGCTACCAAGAGCAAGGTAAAAAATCCGCCTGGCTCGGCATGCTGACCGCCAACTTATGTCGCGACTATTTGAAATCCCGCTTTCACAAAAACAAAGCCCAAACATTGCAAGGAGAAGTTATAGAAAAGGTTAGCGTAACCCCGAAATATGATGAAAAAATAGATAAAAAGAAACGGCAGAAAATAATCTTAAAGGCGGTAGATGAACTGCCTGCCGATTTGAGAAAAGTGATTATTTTGTATGAGTTTGAAGAAAAATCGTACAAAGAAATTGCCGACAAATTGAAAATTGCCGAAGGAACAGTTAAATCAAGACTGTTTAACGCACGCAAAATATTAGCTCAAAAATTAAGTTTTTTAAGGGAGAATAATCATGAATAAATTTTTATTAACCACCGCACTTTCCACTTTAATCGCTTTTACGGCTTATTCCAACGCCTTTGCCGAGGCAGCGGCGAATCTGTCTGAACCGGCTCAGCAGGCGGAAAAAATGCCGAAACCGCATAAAGAAATGCGCAAACGTCCTGAACCGGAAAAAATGGATAAATTCTTAGACTTGACCGATGAGCAAAAAGCCAAAGCCAAAGAAATCCGTGAGCAAAGCAAAAAAGAAATTGAACCGCTGATGAAAGAGATGAAAACCATTCGTGAAAAAATGGATAAAATCCGTGAAGTCGACATGAAAAAATTTGAAGCGATTTTGAATCCGGAGCAAAAAGCTAAATTGGAAGCCCGTAAACAACAGCACGAAAAAGAGTTTAAGGGCGGCAAAGACCGCAGATTTCCGCCGCGCGATTTCAAGGATTTTCCAAAACACGACAAAGACTAATCAGGACTTAGAACTATGAAAAAAATATTTTTATTATCAACTGCGGCAATTATTTGCTTCGGCAGCTTTACTCAAGCGGCTGAAATAAACTCTGAAGCTAAGCTGTTCAAATACAGCACAACCATTGAGAAAGAACGCCCACAGCTTAATGACGAAACAAAACGTTTAATTGCCGCTTACCGCAAAAATCCGACACAAGCTAATTATGACGCTCTGCGTACACAAGCTGAAATCAATTATGATAAAGTCGTTGAACGCAAGAAAGCCAAGCTGGAGGAACTGAAGAAAACGGCTAAACATGCTTCTAAGGTTGAAGAAATGCAGGTTATTGTTGATGAGATGCTAAAAGATAAAGAAAACCGCATTAACCAGACAATGAGCCGCTTCACCGACCCTCGCCTGCGCCCGAATGCTCGGCAGACATCAGATGGATTTTTACCGGTTTTGGGTGCGGCGCAAAATGTTTCAATCGCTTATACTCCGGTTACAAACAAGGAATTTAATGCGTTTCTGAAAGCTACCGGAAAACAGTCTGCCGTTCCGAATAATAATCTACCGGTTATAAATGTGTCTTATACCGATGCTGCCGCCTATTGCCAATGGCTTTCAGCAAAAGATAAGACCGCAAAATATCGTTTGCCGACAGAAGCAGAATGGGAATTAGCGGCCGGACACATGCCGAAAGATGCGGATATGAATTGCGGCGAAAACAAAGGATTAAAAGCTGTTGATGCTTACAAACAAACCTTATCGGCTGCAGGTGCTATTGATATGTGGGGCAATGTATGGGAATGGACATCAACATCTAAAAACTCACCAACCGAATTAGCGGTTAAAGGCGGCGCTTGGGATACGCCTAGAACAAACTGCCGCACCGAAAACCGCAGCGAAACCCGCAATATGTCGCAGAAATACGATAATGTCGGTTTCAGAATTATTCGCGAAAAATAATTTTTACATTTTTAGAAAGGATAAATAC
>CAVEOB010000051.1:7298-7701 GCA_963617265.1 Mediterraneibacter gnavus | reverse complement strand
GCTTAAAATACAGCGGCGATTTATCTAAAGAAACCATGGAATCCTTTTTGTTAAAGACCAAAGGCAAAGACTGGTGTGCCGAAAATTTATCAAAGGCTGATGACGGGCATTTGATTGTTAACGGAGAGCTGGATTTTAATACAAAAAATTATTCTTCTTACAGTAAATCTAATTTAGATATTTCATCTTTTCCTAAAGATATTGATAAAGTAGAATTTAAAGGCAACGTTGGTCCTTTGGAACTAAAACAAAGCCTGAATTACTATTTAGACCTCCAATCACAGAAAAATAATGAATCAATTTCTGTACAAAACAATAAAGAATTTAATTATGACTTATCTGATTTTAAAGCTAAAGATGTAGATATCCTCAGTAATTTTAAATCTATAAAATTACCGGAAGG
>CAVEOB010000051.1:0-7217 GCA_963617265.1 Mediterraneibacter gnavus | reverse complement strand
AAGATATAAATCTGCTAAATGTTAAAAGTCCTGAGAATTTGGATTTATCAAGACAATCAAATATTTGTGTATCAGAAAGCAAGCTTAATTCGGTCAATCTTCCGGATAAATGCGATAACATTACCCTAACAAATACGGAAATAAATGAGGCTGTCAAATTACCGGTGCAAGCAAAGCGCATAGAATTAACAAATGCCAATTTCTGCAAAGGCTGCACTCTGGAGCTTTCCGGCTGTGAAGCTTTAAATTTAAGCAACTGCAAATTTCCGGAGGGCAGCAACATTGACCTATCAAAATGCAAAAGAGTAACCTTAAGTAATGTAGATTTAAGCAAAGTAAATATAAAACTTCCGGAACAAGGAAAAATTTATATCAAAGAAAATGTCAAATTTGCACCTGACCGCAAGCTTGATTTTTCTAAGTGCCAAGATGCGATAGTTCATCCCGGCACCGAATGCTCCGAAATAAAATTACCGGTCAGAGGAGACGTTAATTTTGACTACACGGGCAAACTTCATAAAAATGTTAAAGAAGTCAGCGCAGAATATATCAGCAACCACCAGCTTTCGGTCCCGGATGGTGTTAAAATTATAGATGCTCCGATGGAAAACGGTAAAAAAGTTTCTTTAGAACGTTTATCCCGAGCCGGAGTATCTAAAGAGCAAATTGCTGATTTGCGAAAAGAACGGCTTCTAAAGCCATTCAAAGACGTATACAGCAAACTTACCGGAAAAAGCAAAGCACCTACGGCGGCGAATGAAAATACGCCTGAGCTGAAGGAAACGCTGAAAGAACAGACGGAAGCTGCGCAGCAAGCCAAAAACGCTCCGGCGCAAACTCCGGCGGTCAACGGCGATTTGCACAACACTCTGAAAGCTCAAAAAGAACACAGCAGCTTAGGCAGCAAAGTTGCCGCTGTCAGCAACAGCATTGACAACGCTTTTGAAAAAGCCGGAAACAAACTTAATGATAACGCTTTAGGCAGAGCCATCAACAAAGCAGATTCGTGGCGTCCGCATAACAAAGCAGCGGCAAAAGTTATGGATAAAGCCGGAGCTGTTCCGGTTGCCGCGGTGGTTGCCAGCGTCGTTTCGGCTTATGAGCAATATAAAAACGGCGATAAAAAAGGCGCCGCCGCAACCTTTGGCAAAGGCACCGTCCATGCTACAATTCAGGGTGCGGCAACTGCCGGCGGTATGAATCTGGCGGCAAAAGGCTTAGCTAAAGGCACGGAAAAAGTCGTAACCAAAGTTGCGGAACATAACCTGACTAAAAAAGCCGCCCAAAAGACTGCCGTCAAAACTGCAGAAAAGGCTGCAACCAAAGCCGCGGTAAAAGCCGGCGCCAAAGCAGCGGGCAAAGCGGCCGGCAAGGCTGTTTTGAAGAAAATTCCGTTAGTTAGTTTGGCAGCTGGCGCCTATTTTGCTTTTGAACGAGCAAAAAACGGCGAATGGGGAAAAGCCGGCTGTGAGCTGCTTTCTGGTGCTGCTGGGTGTGTTCCAGGGGTCGGCACAGCCGTAAGCACAGGCATTGACTGCGGTTTGGCGGTGGCTGACACCAAGCAAGCCATAAATGAAACCAAAAAACAGCAAGCCGCAGAACAAGCTAAAAAAGAGCAAGCTCCGAAACCTCAGCCAAAAACGGTTACAGCTCAGCGAGTGGCGGAATTGCGCGGCATTAAACCAGCCCAAAGCCAAAATAAACCGGCAAACACCAACAAACGCGAAAATACCAATAAACCAGCAGAAAAAGGTCTGCTGGCTCGGCTAAAAGATTCACTTTTTTCACGTTAGAACGCTATTCTTTTGCTGGTTCTTCCGTTTCTACTTCGTGGTCGTCAATGGAATAGCCAGTGGCGCGGATTGTGCGGATATAGTCAGCACCAAACTCGTTTAAGGCTTTGCGCAGACGGCGGATATGCACATCTACAGTGCGGGTTTCAACATATACGCTGTTCCCCCAAACCTCTTTTAACAAATCTTCGCGCGAAAAAACATGGCGCGGATTAGCAATTAGCAGTATCAAAATTCTAAATTCGGTCGGACCTAAACGCACATAATTTTCACCGCGAAAAACTTTCTTTTCTACCGTATCTAAGCGAATATCCTGAAATGAATATTCTTTTTTCACCAGCTGATTTGTTGTGCTGACACGCCGCAGGTTTGTTTTTATTCTTGCCAGCAATTCCGGCACAGAAAACGGCTTGGTGACATAATCATCTGCCCCTGCCGAAAGTCCGATTACCTTGTCTTCTTCCTGACTTTTGGCAGTAAGCATAATGATTGGAATATTTTTCAGCTCCGGATTGTTGCGGATAATTTTGCAAAGCTCCAAGCCGGACATTTCAGGCAGCATCCAATCCAGCAAAATCAGCGATGGCAGATATTTTTCAACCGCAGCCACAACGCGATTGCCGTGCGCAATGGTGATTGTGTCATAGCCGTTTTTCTCTAAATTATATTTCAGCAGCAAAGCAATTGCCTGCTCGTCTTCCACAATCATAATCGTAGCCATATCACTTTCCTCCCAAACTATGCAGCTGTCTGATGACTTCTGACGGATTGTCACTTTTAAATACGGCGCTGCCGGCAACCAAAACTTCGGCGCCCTGCTCCACGCAAAGCTTTGCCGTTTCGGCATTTATACCGCCGTCAACTTCAATTGTTATACCTTGTCCTGCCGTCATTTTTGCAACATCGGCAATTTTCGGCAGCATATCCGCCATAAATTTCTGCCCGCCGAACCCCGGCTCCACCGTCATAATCAAAATATTGTCAATTTCCGCCAGATACGGCTGCAACACTTGTGCCGGCGTGTTTGGCTTGAGCGATACTCCGGCTTTTAAGCCCGCGGCTTTGATTTGCGCCAATACCGCATGCAAATCAGAACACGCCTCATAATGCACGGTGATTAAATCGGCGCCACTGTGCAAAAACTGCGGCAAAAAATTGCTTGGCTCCTGCACCATTAAATGCGCGTCAAAAAACAATTTGCTAAGCGGGCGCAGCTGTTTGACGGCATCAGCGCCAAAGCTTAGGTTAGGCACAAAATGCCCGTCCATAATATCCAAATGCAGCCAATCGGCACCGGCGTTTTCAACCGTGTGCACATCTTTTTCTAAGTTTGCAAAATTTGCCGCTAACAGACTTGGCGCAACCAAAACCATATTTCTCTCCTTTTATTATATTATTAAGTCTAACCGCAAAATATTAAATAGTCGTAAACGTTGATTTTGTATGTCCAATGATTATGTATTACTGTGTTAGGTTATTTAAGGAGATGTAAAATGGGTGAAATGGCTAAAAAAATTGTCAAAATGGATTTGGACGAATTGTTAAAGGTTTTGAATGAAGCATACGCCGAAGAATGGCTGGCTTACTATCAATATTGGCTTGGCGCCAAGCTGGCGTATGGTCCGGAACGACCAAGCGTTGTAGCAGAATTTGAGGAACACGCCGGCGAAGAGCTGAAACACGCCGATTGGTTGGCTAACCGCATTTTGCAGCTGGGCGGAACTCCGGCGCTTGCTCCCGAAGACTGGGGACGCTTGGCGCACTGCAAATACATGCCGCCGAAAAAAGCCGATGTGCAGTCGCTGGTTAAAGATAATTTGGCGGCTGAACGCTGTGCGATTGACCGCTATCAACGCCTTTGCGATATGACCGAAGGCAAGGATTATGAGACTTTCCGCATTTCCCGCAAAATTTTGAAAGAAGAGCTGGAACACGAACAGGAAATGGAAGATTTTATTGCCGATATGGCTTGATTTTTTTTATTTTTTCTCAAAAAATATATGCGCCTGTTCTTTGCAGCAAGCGCATATTTTTTATTATTGAAAAGCTATGAGCCTCAGCGTTTTTGAATTTTCACACGGGTAATTCGCATATTGTCAACCGACAGCACTTCATAGCGGCAGAATTCATCTTCTGCAACATCGCCGACCTTTGGTTCACGTCCGATAAGCGCAAAAACATAGCCGCCGACGGTGCTTTCTTCTGGCTCGTAATGCGGCAGTCCCATACAGTCAAACGCATCTTCAACCAAATACAGTCCGTCAAATTCGCAAGACTTGTCATCAATTTTTTTGATTGGTTCAATGGTGGTGTCATCGTGTTCATCGCGGATATCGCCGACCAGCTCTTCCAAAATATCTTCCATGGAAATCATACCGGCAGTTCCGCCGTATTCATCAACCACAATCGCCAAATGAATATGCTTGTGCATCATCTGATGCAAAATATCGGAAATGGAATGATTTTCCGGCACAAACAGAATTTTGCGCGTGATATGGTTCAAGAAATCATTAGCATCTTTATCTTCAGGATGTTCCAAAATATCGCGGATATGCACCATGCCGATTATATGGTCTTTATCCTTATCGCACAGCGGAAAACGAGTATGGTTATGCTTGCGCACAAAGTCCATAACTTCATTGTAGCTGGAATTTTTATAGATACACTTAATATCCTGACGCGGAATCATAATTTCATGAGCACAGGTTTCCGAAAAACAAATGGCGTTTTGGATAATTTCGCCCTCGGTATCGTCAATAATTCCGTCTTTTTGCGAAGCGTCGATAATCAGCTTAATTTCTTCTTCAGAGTGAGCGTCTCCGCTTTCTTTGTTGGACTGAATGCCCATCATTTTCAAAATGCCGATGGTAACATGGTCAAACACCCAAATAAACGGCGAAAAAATATGGTTGAAAGTGTATAATGCCGGTGCAATAGCCAGAGCATAGCGCTCGGTGTCTTGAATAGCCAGCGACTTTGGAACCAGCTCGCCCAAAACAACGTGAAACAGAGTGATAAGGCTGAATGCCACGCCAAAACTAAGCGAATGCAGCAATACCGGATTGTCGCTTAAAAATGTGCCGAAAATAACCTCGAGCAATTTAGAAACTGCTGGTTCGCCCAGCCAGCCCAAGCCCAGCGATGCCAAAGTAATTCCCAGCTGAATGGCGCTTAGATAAGTATTAAGATGTTCGTTGATTTTGAGACCTATTTTAGCACGCTTGCTGCCGTTATGAGCCAGTTCTTCCAATTTTGTGCGGCGGATTTTTACAATAGAAAACTCAGAAACTACAAAGAACGCATTGAAAAAAACAAAAAGAAACACTAAAAACAGATTAAAAACATACACAAATATGGGACTACTCATAATTTATTTTTTAACTACCTCAAATTTATTAAAGATGTTTGTTACATTAACGGTAAAACAAGCTGTTGTCAATAAAGATGTTGAAAATTTTACATATATCCCAAATATATATTTTTTGGTTATTCCACCAATCCTTCGCCGTGTTCATTTATTTGCTTTACGCAAAAATCATACATATCGGCTGTATGCAACGCTTCTTTGTACCAATCTACCGTTTTTTCTACAGCCTGACGCAAATTCCACACCGCTTCCCAATTCAGCATGAAATAAGATTTGCTGACGTCCAAGTTAAGCATTATATTTTCATGCACATCATTTGGATTATGAACATCGACAACTTGACCTTTACCATAGGTTTCCACCAGCAAACGCACCACATCTATAACCGGCTTATTGTTGGAAACACGCGGACCGAAATTGAAACTTTCGGAATATTTCTGCGGTTCTTCCAAAAGCTTTTGCCCTACCCGCAAATATCCTGATAAAGGCTCTAAAACATGCTCCCACGGGCGGGTAGAATACGGATTGCGGATTTCTATATTTTTTCCGGTTTCAATACTGCGGATACAATCCGGAATCAGCCGATTTTCCGCCCAATCACCGCCGCCGATAACGTTTCCGGCGCGAACCGATGCCACCGTCACGCCGTGCTTATCATAATCTTTAGGATTGAAAAACGAGTTGCGATAAGAAGAAATCAGCAGTTCCGCACAGCCTTTGGACGCCGAATACGGATCATATCCGCCCATGCAGTCACATTCTTTATATCCCCAAATCTGCTCCTTATTTTCATAGCATTTATCCGACGTCACCATAACCACTGCCTTAACGCAGCTGTGATGACGAACGGCTTCCAAAACATTCAAAGAGCCGATAAAGTTGGTTTCAAAAGTTTCTTTCGGCGCCTCGTATGAGGTTTTAACCAAAGCCTGCGCGGCTAAATGGAAAATAATTTCCGGCTGATATTTAGCTATAACCGAACTCAGCTTTTCATAATCGCGCACATCGCCGCGGATATCGGCAAAGAGCTTGTTTTGAAGTTTGCTCGCGGCAAAATTATCCCTCGGCGTTCCAAGATCTAAGGCATAACCCACCACTTTTGCCCCGAGTTCATTCAGCCAAACTGCCAGCCATGAGCCCTTAAAGCCGGTATGTCCGGTTATCAAAACAGTTTTACCGCTGTAAATGTTGTTATACATGATGATGCTCCTTATAAATTCAATCTTTCCATATTTTCCAAGGAGCATTGCCCGATGTCCATAATTTATCCAAATCCTCTTTATCGCGCAGCATATCCATTGGGTGCCAAAATCCGGTATGTTTATAGGCTCCGAGCTTTCCTGCAGCCGCTAAAGATTTTAAGGGTTCCTGCTCCCACATTATGTTATCGGCATTTTCCGGTATGTAGTCAAAAATCTGCGGCTCGCACACAAAAAATCCGGCATTTACCCAAATTCCGCTTTCTTTTGGCTTTTCCTGAAACTGCAGAACAGTTCCCTTTTCGTTTATATTTATAGTACCGAAACGACCTTCCTGCTGATATGCAGTCAATGTACATAATTTGCCGGAATTTCTGTGCATTTCCAACACAGCCGGAATATCGACATTGCCGACACCGTCGCCGTAGGTCAGCAAAAATGGTTCATTTCCAATAAAATCTTTAGCCCGCTTAATGCGTCCGGCGGTTAAAGTTGTGCCGCCGGTATCCAAAAGAGTAACTTTCCAAGGCTCCGAGCGATTTTTATGCACATCAATGCTATTTGCCGCAAAATCAAAGGTTACGTCAGAATTATTCATGTAGTAGTTCAAAAAATAATTCTTGATAACTTCCTGCTTATAGCCGGTTAATATCACAAACTCATTAAAACCATAACTGCCATAAATTTTCATTATATGCCACAAGATAGGATAGCCGCCGATTTCCACCATTGGTTTTGGCTTTATATTTGTTTCTTCGCAAAATCTGGCGCCTAGACCTCCGGCTAAAATAACAACTTTCATAATTCCTCTCTTTTATACACGTATTGCAGTGCTTATAATTTTACGCGCAAATATTC
>CAVEOB010000050.1:4857-7928 GCA_963617265.1 Mediterraneibacter gnavus | reverse complement strand
CTTGTCATTGTCGGTTGGAATAACGCGTTCATAATCCGGATATGTACCGTCAATCTCTCATCGGCATCAAAACATAGATGGCGCTGGCATCGGAAGTATCATGAATAACCGATGGAGAAGCTCCGTCGCTGAAACTGAATTTAGCAGTATCGCCTTTGATTTCTGCCAAAATGTCCAGCAGATAGCGGAAGTTATAGCCAATTTCCAGCGATTCGCTGTCATAAGTTGCTTCAACTTCTTCAATAGCACTGCCCAAATCCGGACTGGAAGTTGTGATAATCACATGGTTTTTATTGGCAATCATTTTAATAGCGCGGGTACGTTCAGCCACAACTGATACACGGTCAACGGCTGTTGCCAAATCTTTTACATTCAGTTCCAAAATCTTGTCATTGTCGGTTGGAATAACGCGTTCATAATCCGGATATGTACCGTCAATCAGCTTAGAAGCCAAAGTTACATCTGCCAAAGTAAAACGGACTTTACTGTCAGACAAAGCAATTTGCACGGATTCAGCTGAAGTGTCATCTAACAATTTGCGGATTTCGCCAACGGTTTTACGCGGTAGAATCACACCTTCCATACCGGCAGCGCCTTCCGGCAGCGGAGTCTCAACGCAAGCCAGTCTGTGACCATCAGTAGCTACAATACGTAAAACTTTAGTTTCGCCTTCATTTTTCGGGTGAATATATAAACCGTTCAAATAGTATCTAGTTTCTTCGGTAGAAGCGGCAAATTGAGTGCGGTCAATCACATCTTTCAGTTCGTCGCGGTTCATTTCAAAATTGGTAGGCAGAGCGTCGGTGGAAATAACAGGGAAGTCCTCAACACCGATGGTTGAAAGTGAAAATTTAGAGCGTCCCGAAGCAATGCTCAACTGTTCTTTTTCATCAGGGTAGGTCAGCTCAACTTCAGAACCGTCCGAAAGTTTGCGCACAATGTCATAGAGCATATGCGCCGGAGCGGTAATTGCACCGTTTTCCAAAATTTTAGCGTCTACAATTTCGGTAATTTCCGTATCCATATCGGTTGCCTTAAAGCTGATACCTTCATTGCTTGCTTCGATTCTAACGTTAGACAATACCGGAACAGTGTTTCTTTTTTCTACAATATTTTGCACATGTCCCAGAGTTTTCAACAAAACAGCTTTTTCTATTGTAAACTTCATTTTCTTTTCACCAATCTTAAATGTTTCTACCTATATAAAAAGCGACTCACCGCTTTTAATTCTTCTTGCAGAGTAGCAAAATTGCAACAAAATAAGAAGACAAATTGATGAGTCGTCAACAAGTTTTTTGCTTAATTTTCCAAAAGGTGGCGCAATGCCTCTACACTTTCAGAAAGCGATGTGTCTTCCACAATCAATTCTTCAACCTTGCGTACAGCGTGCATAACCGTGGTGTGGTCGCGGTCAAATTTGCGTCCGATTTCCGGCAGTGAGCGCGATGTCAGCTGTTTTGCCAAATACATGGCAATCTGACGAGGGCGGGCAACATTGCGGGCACGGCGAGAAGACTGCATTTCTTTTACCGAAATATTGAAATATTCGGCAACTTTTCTTTGAATTTCATCAATTGTCGTTTTGCGGTCAATTGAACGCAGCATATCTTTCAGCACGTCTTGAGTCATATCCAAGGTAATTTCATGACCGGACAGCAGCTGAGAGTGGGCGGCGATTCGCTTTAAAGAACCTTCCAGTTCGCGAATGTTCGAAGTAATTTTCTGTGCCAAAAAGTCAGCAACGTTTTGCGGCAGGTTAATGCCGAGCTGGGCTGCTTTTTTATTTAAGATGTCTACGCGCAGTTCAAAGTCCGTAGGCATAATGTCGGCAGCCAATCCGCTGTTGAGACGTGACTTTAAACGAGCTTCGATTCCGTCTAGGTCGTTTGGTGATTTATCGGCGGATAAAATAATTTGGCGACCTCCTTCCATCAAAGAGTCAAAGGTATAGAAAAATTCGTCTTGTGTTTTTTCTTTGTTAGCCAAAAATTGCACGTCGTCAATCATTAAAACGTCAACCGAACGGAACTGTTCTTTGAATGCTTCCGCGTCTTTATAGCGCAGAGCTTTTACAAATTTATAAAGGAATTGCTCAGCTGAAATATATACCACATTGCGGGACGGGTCTTTCTTTTTAATTTCCCAAGCAATGGCATGCATTAAGTGGGTTTTGCCCAAGCCGACGCCGGAATATAAAAACAGTGGGTTGAAAGAGATATTTCTCGATTCGGCAACCTTTTTAGCTGCAACATAAGCAAATTCATTGGTTTTGCCGACTACAAAGTTTTCAAATGTATAAGCCGGATTCAGTTTAGATGATAAATATTGTTCGTCATCGGCGGCATAGCTGTTTGCCACATTGTTTAAGCCGTAAAGGCTTTGCGGTGTCGGTGTCGATTTAATTTTTTTCAAAAGAGAAGTGTCTTGAATGCTGACGTTTTTAACAATAAATTGTACTTTTTTAATATCCGGATTCTTGTGCTCTAAAATTCTGTGGATTCTATCGGAATAATGTGCGATAACCCAGTTTTTCATAAAAGCTGTCGGAGCGCAGATGTTCATAACGCCGTCATCAAACGAGCTGACGCTAAGCGGCTTTAACCAGCTATCAAAAGCGGTCTCGCCGAATTCATTTTTTAACTGGCAACAAACTTGCTCCCATTGGTCATTGATAGAAAAATCTTCGTCATATATTGCCTGTTCAGCCATCTTCAATATCCTGTTCAGTTAAAATTGTTCCAAATAATACTAAGTATCCGAAATGATAAACTGGAAAATAACCGCGGCAAAAAGCTTTTCTTGAAGCTAGCAGACTGAAAACAGTTGTCTATCAACCAGTATCTCGCAAACCAATCGCTTGCCAACTAGTCCCTCGCAAAACAATTGTTCACAAATCAGTCTATAGCCAACCGCCAGCGAACAAGTCATTTGCTAATCAACCATCAGTCAACCAATCATCAGCCAACTAACCAGCCACAAACTAGCCCTTTGCAAATTGCTGTTTACAGAATAACTGTTTCCAACTTTTTGCCGTGCAAAAAAACATTACCAAATCTGCATATTCAGCTTAT
>CAVEOB010000050.1:0-4780 GCA_963617265.1 Mediterraneibacter gnavus | reverse complement strand
AGCATTTCTGCAAAATCTAAATTAAGTGTTAACAGCAAAAAAACATAATTACAAGAGAACTTTTTGCGAACATTGCAATTAAATATCTTGACAAGGTATTTTTGCAGAGTCGGAATATAACTTATTGTTTTACAACAAAAAAATGCAAATTGCACCCCAAGGGTAACAACTTGCATTTCAGGATTTTCCTAGAGTCTTTAAAAAATCAAAGAGCTTTAATTTTTTGAGCTAAACGAGAAATCGTACGAGAAGCTGTGTTCTTTTTGAAAACGCCTTTTTGAGCGGCTCTCATCATTTCGCTTTCAGCAGTAATAAAAGCTGCAGCAGCTGCTTCTTTATCTTTAGCGTTAATCAAAGCGTCAACTTTTTTAACAAAAGTTCTAACGCGGCTTCTGCGTGCGCCGTTAATCAAACTGCGTTTGTTGTTTCTTACGATTCTTGTTTTTGCCGATTTATGATTGGCCATAATTTTCTTCCTATTAAAATTGTTTAGTTAACACAAAATTTACTCTGGTAAACTTTATAACCACGACCGTTCTTGAAGTCAACTAAATTTTTTAAAATCTTTGTGATTTTTTAAGGTTTTGTCTTGACTGTTATGCGTACCACCAAAGGTTTTGCCGATTCTCTGATAATTTCCAGTGTTTCGCCGTCGCGGTCAAACAGCAGCCCATTGCTCCGATTCCCTTGATATATCCAGCCCAGTTGCGGCAGCGATTCTTTATAAAAATTTGCAACTGCGGCAAATTTTAGGCGCCGCGATGTTAAATAAGCTTCCAAAAGGCGGGTTTCCTCATTGCCGAAAGAAATGTCGTCTTGAGTAATCTGCGACAATCCGTCCATCAGCGGCACATCTTCCATGCCTTCCACAAAATTAGCGGCAACAGCCGGCGCAGTTAAACTCAATAAAAGAAAAAGGCTTAAAAAAATTTTTTTCATAGCATTCTCCTTATTTTTGCAAAACCGGACAGAAAAAAGTTGAACGTCCGCCCAGCACAATTTTTTCAATATGGCTTTTACCGCCGCAGCAGCAGTCGGGACAGCGCTGTCCTGTCTTATTATAAACGCAGTGCTGGTTTTGAAAATAGCCGATATCGCCGTCCGGACGTTTATAATCGTGAATGGTGGAACCGCCGGCGGCAATGGCTTTTTCTAAAATTTCCCGTGTATATTTAATAATCAGTGCACATTCTTCAAGGCTGACTTTGTCGGATTCTCTATCCGGCAGGATTCGCGCTTTATAAAGAATTTCCGAAGCATAAATATTACCGATTCCGCAAATAATGCTTTGGTCAAGCAGCGAGATTTTTACGGCGCATTTTTTCTTTTTCAGCTTGTTTTGCAAATATTCCGGTGTTAGTTCTTTTTCCCACGGATCTAAACCTAATTCGGAAAGTAGCGGATTCTCTTTCAGCTTGTCGGATTCGCAGATCGTAATCAGCCCGAACCGCCGTACATCATTATAAATAATCACACCGTTGGAAGTTTCAAAAATTATATGGTCGTGCTTGTCTAAATTTTCCGGCAGAGTCGATTCTATTTTGATTTTTCCGCTCATGCCGAAGTGCCAAATAATGGTTTGCCCGTTATCCAAATCCACCAGCATATATTTAGCGATTCGCCGCAAGGCAACAACCGTGGCGCCGCTTACTCGCTGTTCAAAATCTTCCGGCACGGCTTGCCGAAATTTACGCTGCCGCACGGTTACTTTATTTATGCGGGCGTGCAGCAATGTTTTGGCAACAGTATTTTTTATGGTTTCTACTTCCGGTAACTCAGGCATTTTAATCTCCTTGCCATTTATAATAACGGTGTAGAATTTGTTTGCAATCTGCTTGCCATTATTTATAAACAAGATTAAACTATTCTAAATATTTATAAAAGGAAGTTTATGTTAAAAAGAACCAAAAAATATTATGCGCCGCAAAATGACAATGTTGAGCACAAATGCGACCACCCAGGGTGTACCGAAAAGGGTGAATACCGCGCGCCTAAGGACCGTAAGCTGAAGGAATATTACTGGTTCTGCCTTAAACATGTGCAGGAATATAACGCCAAGTGGAATTATTACGGCAACGGCGAAAGCGCCGCCGAGGAAGAAGAGCATCTGCGCTCTAAAATGCACTTCAAAAAAGGCTTCAAGTCAAAAGTTCGCTATCAGTTTGGTTATGATTTATGGGAAGAGGCGGAATTTTTCGATTCCGATTATGCTAATCCGTCCGATTCCAGCCGTGAATATTCTGCGGACGGCATATATTTTACAGTTGAAGAACGCCGTTACATTCAAACTTTAGAAATGGATATTAGAGACCTTAATCCCGAGACTTTGAAGAAACAGTATAAAAAGTTGGCTAAAAAATATCATCCTGATGTTAATAAACAAGATGAAAATGCCGAAGAAAAGTTTAAGCAAATTTCCGCGGCATATCATGCTCTTGCTGACAAATTCTCCCGCCTGCCAAATTATGACTTTTAATGCCAACTGCTTATTCTATCGTCATTGCGAGCGCAGCGAAGCAATCTAATAACCTCGCCCACGGTTTAGCCTTGAAATGTCACAATGCTTGGCTTTGATCGTCAGCTCATTCGCCGAGGATCCAGTATGGTACATCTGCTTAGAAAACTTGTAACCAACACTTAGCCAACGTTCCTAGCACCAGTCATTCTCGGATTTATTCCGAGAATCTTGTGTGAACATACTCTTTTGTAATAATAAGGCAAATTTATTAACTAGGTTAGTTACTTGTTGGTACAAGACCTAGAAAGACAATAAATCTGCTTTATTATATTACTAAAGTTATATAACTTATTTCATCTTTACATTTTAAAATATCTTTGTTACTCTGATAATTGGATAGATGAAAGTCTGTCTGGGGTGTCGTAGCCTCGTAATCAAACGTCTAGGTACAAAGACGTAAATTTTGTGTATACCTTCTAGTCTATATGGCTGGAAGGTAGCAAAATAGGCTGATATTTCAGCTAATATGCTACACTATTTTTTGATTAGTAGTTACGAACTTCCAGCTGCCTTTCGGTAGCTTTTTTTGTGTTTAACAAGAATTATGGAAGAGAAAAACAATGAATAATTATAAATACAAAGAACAGTCCGGTCGTTCAATGATTGAAATGTTGGGCGTGCTGGCAATTATCGGTGTTTTGTCTGTGGGCGGTATCGCCGGCTACTCCAAAGCTATGAATAAATTTAAAACCAACAAAGTCGCAGATCAAGTATCGATGCTTGTTGCTAATATTAAAACTATGTATGCTCAGCAGAATACTTATGATGGTTTGAATAATGAAAATGCTATTTCTTTAGGTGTTGTTCCTGATGAATTGGTTGTGAAATCGACTTCAGGTAGTACAGTAAAAACAGAGTTGCTAAATTCATTTAATGGTCCAGTGTTTATTTTTGCTTCAGACAGTACTAGTTCTGGCGATAATAAAGCTTTCACAATTGAATTTAACAATTTATCAAAAGAAGCTTGCATTACCTTGGCAACCAATGACTGGGGTTCTGGCTATTCATCTGGTTTGATTGCTTTGCGCGCTGCTGGTAAATCTTCAACCGAGAAAACTGAGAAATTAAAAATAGTATATATAGGAAATGAAGGTACTCCAGGACGTACAGAAACGGCAGCAGGTGATGGTACAGGTGGTAATGATAATGACGTTATTGCTACCCCAGGCGGACAAGCTGGAGCCAGAATTCCGCTTAGTGTAACCTCAGCAGCAGTTGCGTGCGGTTGCAGTGCTGGTAATACATGTTCTCTGCAGTGGAAATATTACTGAGTTTGGAAGGGCGAACGGTTTGATGTGCTAGCCTCAAGCTGTCCGCATTTTCCAAAAACTAGCCGTTTACTCTCATAGTCAAAAAGCGGCAGTTTTTCTCCGAAACGCCCTTGCTCCTAACTCGGGCGTTTCTTTGTTTTAAAATGCTATTATACAACATTGTCCTTTGTTCAATCGTCATTGCGAGCACGGCGAAGCAATCTATTAGCCTCGCCTCCAGTGGGGGAAAATATCTTTAAAAATAAAAAAACTCGGTAGACTTGTTGTCGTCTCCTCCGAGTTTTGCCTTCCATTTAAGGATTAGGTCTTGCAAGCCAGATTAACTGGATACATTTATAATATATTATAAAATACAAAAAATGTCAATAATTTTATAAATTTAACGCTCTTCGTACTCCGTTTAATACTTTTTCCAAGTCTTCATTGCTTAAAATGGGAGCAATGTATTTTCTATATCCTACCTTGATTCTATCTAAACGCTTAAAACTAACGGTACAAATCAAATCACACTTTGCATATTGTGTCGGTTTTAAGCTATCATTACCATAATAACCATCAAGTTTTACTACATAATCTACGTCAAACCCCGGCGGAGTTGTACTCAAAGGTACAACGGTCGCCAAACCGTCTCTATGCGGTAAACGAGGCGTAATAACTACAACAGGACGTTTTTTTACTATTTCAGGTATTTCATGCCCGCGAAAATCGCACATAACAACAGTTCCTTTACGTGGGTGAAATTGTATTCCGCTATCTTTTATTTGCATAGGTAGTAATATATCTCAAATTTTTATTGAAAGTCAATTATCATCTTTCTTTCATAGAATAAAAATACAGTAAAAATCAATCAGTTTTTCCTTTATAAAAGAAAAATTCAATAAAATATGGCAAAATTTCTTCTATAAAAGAAATATTCCATAAAAATCATCTAAATTTCTTTCATAAAAGAAAAACAATGTTTGCCTGCAACAAAAAATCTCCCTTATTCCAA
>CAVEOB010000049.1:8502-8865 GCA_963617265.1 Mediterraneibacter gnavus | reverse complement strand
GGAGATTTTTTTGTTGCATTTACTCAGTCACAAAACGAATTTCCCATTTGTAGCCGGATTTTCTCCGCGGGATAAAATAATATCCGGCGAGTTTGTTGTTTTTAATAGCAATCCGCCACACTCCAGGAATCGCGTTGATAATCTCAAGGACAGGAGTTTTGCCGGCAAACCATGTAGACTTGCTGCTGTACTGTCCGTTAAAAGTCAAAGAACTTGTGCTGTGCCGAACGCTTTGACCTTTTTTTAGCTGTACCACAATCACTTTGTTTTCGGTCAGCTGATCAAGTCTTAATTTTTGCATAATTATTGTATTAAAAATTAAATATCACTGCTTGATATAGCTTGATATTTTTCAAATGTAAA
>CAVEOB010000049.1:0-8492 GCA_963617265.1 Mediterraneibacter gnavus | reverse complement strand
TTGGGCTTTGTTCCAAGTTTTTGCAGAAACTTTTTTGGTTTTATGCCACGCTTCGGCAGATATTTCTTTTGTTTTGTCCCAAATTTCTTCGGATTCTTCCGAAACCTTATGAGCGGCTTTTTTAGAGCCTTCTTTAGTCTTATCCCATAATTTTTCCGATTCTTCCGCTATATTGTCTTTAGCAATATGCAAATTTTCTTTAGTTCTGTTCCAGGTGTGACTGACAGACATATCATTTTCTCCTTTCTCTATTTTTACAGATTCGCCATTGGCAGAATCTGCTTTTTGCGCAAGTTCCGGCGCCTGTCCGGCTTCCGTTCCCTGCTTTTCATTCAAACTGCGTCCGCTGTAGCAGACCAAACCGCCCAAAACAATCAACGTCAGCACTTTATAAGATGCACGCATATTTACTCTCCTTTGTTATGCCTTATATATATTTACTTTTACGTGCTTTTTTATATATCTTATTGGCTATATTATTTTTTACGCAATTTTAAGCAAATAATTCTATAATACCTGCAGTAAAATAAGGGCAGGGCTCTTAGTTTGCCTGATTGAAACTTTTTTAAAGAGGTGTAAAATGAGATATACTCGTTCAGGAATAGGATTGTTAAATGCGCAATATCGCAGTGTTTTAAAGAAATGTTTAATGATTAACTTAGGCTTGTTTGCTTTGGGTGCCGGCGCCGCAAATGCGGAAGATTACGCATTAAATGCCGCAGATTTAAGCACTTCAAAAAACATCACTTGGAAAGAAATCAGCGCTGACGAGTATGATCCCAACAATAAAAATATGCTCAAAGTAGACCTTTCCGACAGCAAATCTCAATATTTCAAATTCACTTACACCAAGCCTGAAGGCGGAACGGTATATGACACCCGCCAAGAAGGCAAAGAAGGAGCTTTAAGCGGAGATATCACTGCTGATTTTAAGGATATTACGTCAAATGTCGACGGCGGAGCCTTAGCCAATGCTGCAGGAAATACTCTAAATATTACTGGTGATTTTATAAACAACTTGATAGATAATACTGATTCAGGCAATAGTGGCGGAGCAATTGATAACCTAGGAACACTTTCCATAAAAGGTGATATGATTGGCAATGGACTTATCAAAGATAGAAATGCATATGGCGGAGCTATATCTAATAATTCTGATGCTAATATAACAGACATTATCGGTAATTTTATTGGAAATTATATTGTTGCCCAAACACGTAACACTTATGGCGGAGCTATTTTTAATCGTAGAGCAACTATCGGTGATATAACTGGAAATTTTATTGGTAACTATGCTAAAACTCAAGATGATGCCGAAAATCTGATTGGAGCAACTGGGGCAATTGCCAATTTAGAGTCTTCCTCTATCGGTAATATAACCGGAAATTTTATCAATAACTATGCAGAAACGTCTGTCGGTAAAAGCACAGCAAATGGAGGCGCTATTTATAATCGCAGTTCATCTACAATAGGTGATATAAAAGGTGATTTTATAGCTAATCATGTTAAAGCGGAAAAATCCAGAGTGTCTGGAGGCGCTATTTATAACGCAACCTCGACAAAAATAAGCAGTTTAACCGGCAATTTTATCAATAATTATGCATCAGGATATATGACTGCCAGCGGTGGTGCAATCATTAATCTTGCACAGAGTACAATCGGCAGCATTACCGGTAACTTTATCAATAATCATGCAGATAGCAATGGCGGTAATGATATCGCTCGCGGCGGAGCATTGCATAACTCTGGTGAAATCACCAGTATTTATGGAGATTTCAAATCTAACTATGCTTTAACTAATGGTACTTTTGCTATTGGCGGAGCAATTCTTAATACCCTATCTTCTACTCCTATGAATGGTATCACAACGTTGTCCGGCAATTTTGACGGGAACTATGCTAAAACCACTGGCACAGGTAACGATGCTTATGCTCAGGGCGGAGCAATTTACAATTCCGCAAATATGAATATCTATGACATTCAGTCCGCGACTTTCAACAACAACTATGTGAGCGGAGCCAGCGAACAGACCGACGGCGGCGCGATTTGGAACGCCGGCAACCTCGGTTTTAGCGGTAGCAATGTTTTCAAAGACAACTACAAAATCGTGAACGGCGAAAAAACCGCCAACGACATTTACAATTCCGGCACCATCAGCGTGGCGGGAAACGGCTCAATCAGCGTCAACGGCGGCATCACCGGCTCTAACGGCACAATAAACCTCGCCGAAAACGCGATTTTGAACATCAATGACGCTACGGTTTCCGGCAATAATTTAACGTTGGAAAAAGACGCGACGCTGGCTTTTAACGTAAACGAAGTCAACACTGCCGACACCGTTCAAAGCGGCGGTAAAGTTGACGGCAGCATCAAGCTGAACGCCGACGCCAACCTCAAAGTTTCCACCTATGTTGAGCACGGCGCAGATAGCGGCGAAAGCACCTATAAATTTGCCGACACGGTCGACACTGCCGACGGCAAATGGAAGCTGAACACCGTTATTGCCAACGGGCTTTATAACTATGACTTTAAGCTGAATGACGACAGCAACACTCTGATTATGGAGTTTGCTAAAAAGAACGCCGACGAGATTGCCAATGAGTTCAACACCAGCAAGGACAAGGCGGACGAGATTTTGGCGCTGGTCAGTCCAAAGAGCGACAACGATCAGTTCAACAACATCAGCGAAACGGTTGACAAATTGGCGCAAGCCAGCGATAAAAACCTGCCGAACGCGCTTGATGATTTGAACGACAACACGCAGGCTAATTTGGAAACCGGACGCTATATGGGCGATATCATTGCTAAAAACGTGGCAGATCGGTATGATACTCATTTAGACACCGGCAACGCCTATGGCTTGTCCAGCGGCGATGTGTCGGAATATGAACCGGAGGTTTGGGCAAACGCGGTTTATCAATCGGCGGAAAACAGCGGCGATTGGGATTACTCCGCCGACACTAAGGGCGTGATTGCGGCGGTTGACGGCAAAGCTGGTCAAAACTGGACCTTGGGCGCGGGCTACTCTTATCTGCAGACCGATTTAGACAGCGGCGCCAAGAGCTCGGACGTTGACGACCACGCGGTTTTTGCCTATGCGGAATATAGCCGCAGCAGCTGGTTTGCCAACGGTTTGGCGTCTTATCACTGGCTGAGTTTCGACCAAAACAAAAAGGCGTTCGGCGAAAACATTAAAGGCAGTTTCGACATGCAGATGCTGGGCTTGCAAGCCATGGTCGGCAAAGAGTTTTACGGCTGCGCCGAAAATCACTTTATGCGCCTGCGTCCGCAAATTGGCGTGCGCTATTACAAAATCAGTCAGGACGGCTACGCCGACAGCGCCGGCATGAGCTATAACGACGCCGACAGCGATGTGGTGACCGGTGTTGCAGGCGTTTCGTTTACAGATGAAACCAAAGTGAACGGCTATTATGTTATGCCGAAAGCGTTTGTAAACGCCACATATGACCTGCAAAACGACGACAACACGACGGTAGTTAATTTGCCGAACGGCGGCTCGTATGCCATAGCGCAGGAAAGCAACGGCAAATTCGGAATAGAAACCGGCGTCGGAGTGGAAATGAAGCTGACCCGCCAAGCCAAAGTCGGACTGACTTATGAATATGACTGGCGCGACGACTACTCTGCCCACACCGGACTCCTGAACCTTAAATACGCTTTCTAAAAAGGCGGAAAATCCCTAACAAACGCCCTTGCCAGCCAAACCTTGCAAGGGTGTTTTTGCCGATTCGCCGAAAATTTATAAAAAATCCTTGCATTTACAAGCATTTTGTGTATATTAGCAATCGTCCCTTGCCGGATTTTGAATGATTCGGCTATACATTAACCGACCCAGCCAAGGGTCATTTGTTGAGTAATCCATAAGGAGATATTAAAATATGGCAAATTATGAAAGCGTTTTAATCGCTCGTCAGGACCTCGGCGCATCTCAAATTAACACTCTCGTTTCAGATTTGAGCGAAGTGATTAAAAAAGAAGGCGGCGAAGTTGTTAAAGTTGATAACTGGGGCTTGAAAAACCTCGCTTACCGCATCAAAAAGAACCGTAAAGGTTATTATGTTTTGTTAAACATTGTTGCTCCGGCAAAAGCTGTTGCAGAATATGAAAGACTGGTTAGACTGAACGAAGACATCATTCGTTATATGACCGTCAAAGTAGAAGATTTCAACAACGAAGTAGCTTCTGAAGAAGACGCTGCTGTTGCAGAAGCATAAGGAGTTTATGACAATGGCTAAACAAACATTCTTCAAAAGAAAAACTTGCCCGTTCTCTGGCGAAAACGGCTTGAAAATTGATTATAAAGATGTAAAACTTCTGTCTCGTTACGTTTCAGAAAAAGGTAAAATTATTCCTTCACGCATCACTTCTGTTTCTGCTAAAAAACAAAGAGAATTAGCCCGCGCTATCAAACGCGCTCGTTACATTGCTTTGTTACCATATGTTGCTATGTAGGAGGATAAAATGGAAGTAATTTTGCTCGAACACGTAGAAAAATTAGGCAGAATGGGCGATAAAGTAAACGTTAAAAACGGTTATGCCCGTAACTATTTGTTGCCTCAAGGCAAAGCTTTGCGCGCAACAGACGCCAATATGGCTTATTTTGAAGCTCAAAAAGCAGCTTTGGAAGCTCATAACAAAGAATTGTTTGAAAACGCTTCTAAATTGGCTGAATCTTTGAACGGCTTTAACGCTGTTTTGATTCGTCAAGCTGCTGAAACTGGTCAATTATATGGTTCTGTAACTATCCGCGACATTGCAGCTGCTATTAAAGAAGCTGGCTTTGATGTTGCCCGCCGTTATGTTTATTTGGAAAAACCAATCAAAGATTTGGGTATTTACCAGGTAAAATTGAACCTGCACCCTGAAGTTTCTCAGACTATTCTGATTAACATTGCCAGAACTTCTGAAGAAGCTAAAAAGCAAGCTAAATCTTATAACCAAGAATAATTTTTATTCAGTTATATCAGCTCTCCCCTCTGTTCCCGTAATAGAGGGGAGTTTTTTTGTATACATTAAAGCCCCACACTATCACGCATGGGGCTATTTAATTATTAAATACTTTAACCCAAAATCACTTAAACAAATCTTTTATACGGTCAAAAAAGCTTTTCAGCTCCGGCTGGCACGAATCGTCTTTATTTTCGGCGCGGAAAGCCTCAATCAGCTCTTTTTGCTTAACATTAAGCTTAGTTGGAATAATCACTTTCGCGCTGACATACAAATCGCCGCGGCGTTCCGAATCGTAAAGGTGCATACCCTGCCCTTTAACTTTTATAAGCGTATCATTTTGCGTACCTGCCGGAACTTCAACTTTAACTTTTGTCCCGTCAATCGCCGGAATTTCCACCGTGCCGCCTAAAATAGCACAGCTGACGGAAATTGGAATCGCCGTGTATAAATCATCGCCGTGACGCTCATAGAGCTTATGCGGCTCAACCACGATACCGACATACAAATCTCCGTTTTCGCCGCCGTGAACACCGGCCATGCCTTCTCCGGTCACCCGAATGCGCATATTGCTTTCTATACCGGCTTTGATGTTTATTTTCAGCTTTTTATTGATTTTAACCTGACCGGCGCCGCGGCAATCCGGACAAGGTTCTTTAATCACACGTCCCGCACCTTTGCAGTTTGGACACGTTGTTTCAAAAACAAAAAATCCGCCTTGCTGAGTGCGTACTTTGCCGCTTCCCTTGCAAGTCGGACAAACTTCCGGCTCTTTACCGTCTTTAGTGCCGTGACCGTGACAGGTTTCACATTCTTTGGTAGTCGGAATAACAATTTCTTTTTCCACGCCGTTAAAAGCTTCTTCCAGCGTGATATTCAGATTATAGCGCAAATCGCTGCCGCGCTGGCTGTATGAACGCTGGCGTCCGGCGTTTCCGCCCATAAATTCCGAGAAAATATCGTTAAACACATCGGCAAACCCACTGCCGTTAAAGTCAAATCCGCCGCCAAACGGATTACCGCCGCCCATTCCGCCGCCGGTAAACGCATTTTTGCCGTATCGGTCATATGCCGCACGTTTTTGCTCGTCTTTCAAAACCTCATAAGCTTCATTGATTTGTTTAAACTTTTGTTCGGCTTCTTTATCTCCAGGGTTACGGTCAGGGTGATATTTCATCGCTTGCTTGCGGAATGCTTTTTTAATTTCATCAGAGCTGGCAGTAGCGCTCACTTCCAGCAGGTCATAATATTCTGTTTCAACCATTTTTCTCGTCCAAATATTTCATCTACCCTTTACTTAGGTTTTTTATTTGCCGAATGCAAGCCAAAAACCGAATCTTGCACGATTTTAAAGCAAAAAATATCCGCCTCATTGCTGAGACGGATATTTTACTTGAGCAGAAGTAACGTTATTTAACTTCTTCAAAGTCGGCGTCAACCACGTTGTCGTCTTTCTTTGGCTGTTCGCTGGAAGCAGCGCCTGTGTCAGCTCCCTGAGCCGCACCCTGCGCACCTTGAGCCTGCTGTGTTTTATACATAGCTTCGCCCAGTTTCATAGAAGCCTGCATCAAAGCGTCGGTCTTAGACTTCAAGTCTTCAAGGTCTTCTTTTTCCATGCTGGCTTTTACGGCTTCAACCGCAGCAGTAATGCTGTTTTTATCAGCTTCGGCAACTTTGTCGCCAAATTCTTTCAGGTTCTTTTCAACTTCGTGAACCAAACCTTCGGCACGGTTCTTAGCATCTACCAATTCTTTCTGTTTTTTATCAGATTCAGCATTGGCTTCAGCATCTTTAACCATCTTGTCAATTTCCGCGTCGCTCAAACCACCGGAAGCTTGAATACGAATGGCTTGCTCTTTGTTGGTAGCTTTATCTTTAGCCGATACGTTTACAATACCGTTAGCGTCAATATCAAAAGTTACCTCAATTTGCGGCATACCACGCGGTGCAGGCGGAATACCTACCAAATCAAACTGACCAAGCAATTTGTTGTGTGCGGCAATTTCGCGCTCGCCTTGGAACACTCTAATGGTTACAGCGGTTTGACCATCTTCAGCCGTAGAGAATACCTGCGATTTTCTAGTCGGAATAGTGGTGTTGCGGTCAATCAAACGAGTAAACACGCCGCCCAAAGTTTCAATACCCAAAGACAGCGGGGTAACGTCCAGCAGCAATACATCTTTAACATCGCCCATCAAAACGCCGCCTTGAATAGCAGCACCAACAGCCACAACTTCATCAGGGTTTACGCCTTTATGCGGTTCGCGACCGAAAATTTCTTTAACTTTTTCTTGAACTTTCGGCATACGGGTCATACCGCCGACCAAAATAACTTCGCTGATGTCGCTGGCTTTCAAACCAGCGTCTGCCAAAGCTTTTTGGCAAGGAATAGCGGTTTTTTCAATCAAATCGTCAACCAAAGATTCCAATTTAGCGCGGGTCAATTTAATGTTCAAGTGTTTAGGACCTGTTGAATCCGCAGTAATAAACGGCAAGTTAATTTCGGTTTGAGTTGTCGAAGACAATTCGATTTTAGCCTTTTCAGCAGCTTCTTTCAAACGTTGCAAAGCAAGTCTGTCGCCGCGCAGGTCAATTCCGTTTTCTTTTTTGAACTCATCGGCCAAATAGTTAACAATACGCTGGTCAAAGTCTTCACCGCCCAAGAACGTATCGCCGTTTGTGGCTTTAACTTCAAACACGCCGTCGCCGATTTCCAAAATGGAAACATCGAATGTACCGCCGCCGAGGTCGTATACAACGATTGTACCGGAAGCTTTTTTATCCATACCATAGGCCAAAGCAGCAGCTGTCGGCTCGTTGATAATACGCAGAACTTCCAATCCGGCGATTTTACCGGCATCTTTAGTAGCCTGACGCTGAGAGTCATTGAAGTAAGCCGGAACTGTAATAACAGCTTTTTCTACTTTTTCGCCCAAATAGCTCTCGGCATATTCCTTGATTTTTTGCAAGACGATAGCAGAAATTTGCGACGGAGCATATTTTTGACCTTTAACTTCTACCCAAGCATCGCCGTTGTCGCCTGGAACAATTTTAAACGGGCAATGTTCCTTAAATTTTTCTACTTCCGGCGAATCATAGCGACGACCAATCAGTCTTTTAATCGCAAACAAGGTATTTTCAGGGTTCGTCACAGCCTGACGTTTTGCCGGATAGCCGACCAAACGTTCAGTATCTGTAAAGGCAACCATAGACGGCGTTGTACGCGCGCCTTCAGAGTTTTCCAAAACTTTTGCGTCTTTACCTTCCATAACGGCAAAGCAAGAGTTTGTTGTACCCAAGTCAATACCAATAACTTTATTACTCATAATTTTAAATCCTCCTTTTTCATTTCTAAAAATGTATATAGGGAGCGATTTTTACCTATGCAAGTGCGCACCGTATTTTTTTGAAAAAATTTTGCAATTTTATAAAATCTATTGCGACCGCCCATAGTTCTATAACTTTAGATATAGCTTTTATAACTATTTAAATATTGATTTTAATATTATAATATGTTTTAATAA
>CAVEOB010000048.1:0-9323 GCA_963617265.1 Mediterraneibacter gnavus | reverse complement strand
CTCTTATTTTTTGTTTGCAAAACTATTTTTTGCCCTTGCAAATTTCAGAAATCTCAGCTATTTTTGAAAGTGATTTGAACGTTAATTATTTATAAGGACATATCTAGATGAAAAATTTTTCAATAATTCTTTCTACCGTTGCTGTTATTTTAGCCGCAGCCGCTTTGGTTTGCAGTCTGAAATGCAAATCAGCCGGCACAGCTGCTCCGGCTGCCAGCGTTGAAGAAGCTCTCAAAGCCAACCCTAAAATGGTGGTAGACGCTTTGCAGTCTTATCAAATTCAACAGCAAGAAGAACAAAGAAAAGCTGCTGAAGAAGCATTAAGCAAATACATTCCAGAAATCAACTCTTCTGCAAACGCTCCGTTTGTGGGTCCGGAAGACGCTAAAGTTACCGTTGTAGAATTTTTTGACTTTTCTTGCCACTTCTGCAAGAGATTAGCTCCGGCTTTGGAAGAAGTTATGGATAAAAACGCCGATGTTAAATTTGTGTTCAAGCCATTGTCTTTTGTTGATCCGGAAAATTCTCACTATCAAGCTCAAGCTGGTTTGGCAGTTTATAAGCAAGGCAAATTTGTTGACTTCTACAAAGCTTTGATGGCCGCTGAAGGCAGAGTTACTAAAGACACTGTCGATGGTATTGCCAGAGGTTTAAACATTGACTTTGAAAAATATAAAGCCGATGTAGAATCTGCTGAAGTTAACAGCAACTTGGATGAGATTTTCAGCTTGTCTCAAAAAATTCAAGTTAACGGCGTCCCGACTGTAATTATTAACGGCAAACATATTCAAACTATGCGCGCCGAAGATTTGCAAGCCGCTATTGACGCTGCAAAATAATTTGACATTGTCATAAAAGTAAAAAAAAGAGCAGTCCAAACGGATTGTTCTTTTTTTTGCATCTTACTTTATATGCTGATAAAATTTGCTTTAACATTTGACTTCATAAAACAAATGGCTTAAATATATGGATGTGTTGAATTTATGGATTATGATTGATGACTGATACTGCCGCTGTGGCTATTTCCGTGATTATTCCGATTTATAACGTGGAAAAGTTTTTACCGCGCTGTTTGGATAGTGTTATTCAGCAGTCTTTTTCTAATATAGAAATTATTTGCGTAAACGACGGCTCCACCGACAAAAGCGGAGAAATTTTAGCTAGATTTGCCGCAAATGACCGGCGGTTTTTAGTTATTACGCAAGAAAATCAGGGGCTATCGGCTTCACGCAACAACGGACTGGAAGTTGCCAGCGGCAACTATGTGTTTTTTTTGGACGCCGACGACTATCTGCATAAACAGGCTTTGGAAATTTTTTATAAAACCGCGCAAAAAGCAGAATGTCCGATTGTGGTTTCACAAAAATTCTGCCGTATCGGCAAAGACGCGTTAAACACCAAAAACTATGATACGGATAAAGTTAACTTTAAAATTTGCAACAACCCGCTGAATGATTTATATAAATACCGTTTGGTTTCGGCGGTAGTTTGGAACAAATTATACCGTACCAGCGCCTTGCGGAGATTCCGTTTTATTGAGGGAATCTATTATGAAGACTGGCCGTTTACCGCCTGCGTTTTTTCTAACATAGAACGTTTTGCGCTAATCAGCGAAAAGCTATATATGTATAACACCTCTTCACCTTCAATTGTCCGCAGTTCTTTTTCCGTGAAAAAAATTCATGATTACATTCGGGGAATCCGCCATGTATATAATTATTTTACGGCAAAAAATAAAAAGGAACAATGGCAGACTATCCGCAAAAAACGCATCAGCCTTTCTTTGAAAATGGTGCTGTCGAAAATTTCTAAAAGCAAAGAAAATAAAAGCGAGCTTGAAGCATATTTCAAACAAGAATATCAAAAGCTGGTGAATGAAGGAATTATCACCTTTGCCGATTTAACGCTGAAAAGCAAAGTCAGACTGCTGCGGCTGCTGTGGCATCAAAGAAACAGCTGATTAGTGTTTTAGATAAAATAAATCATACATTTTTGCAAAAATGATGTTGGTATAAACAAATATCACCGTGCTTATGGTATAGTGAAACCACTCCTGCAAATTAAAAATGCGGTCAATCTGCAAACTAAGCGCCTCGGGATAGAGCAGCGCCGCGGAAATGATCACAAACGCCGTATAATTGCCGCGGGTTTTGTTGCCGGCTTTACGGAAAGAAGCATTATGCCCCCGCAGCGAGGAAATCCACGCCAAATACGGCTTGCAAATCAGATGCGGAGCCAACAGCGCCATAACGCCGTAAACCACCAGGACATTAACAAAAGACGTTCCTATTCCTTTGGCGTCAGAAACGTTTTCTATTGCCGACATATAGCGCTCATAATAATCCAAATAGACATCGTTAAAGCCCAAGAAAAGCGGCAGCATCGGCAAAAGCGCCAACCCCATTATCACCACAAACATCAAAACCAAAGCCTTTGACGACGGCGCCATACTGCCAAGCAGGTTTTTACTCAAAATATAGGGTTTCAGATGATAGTAATAACGATAAAAAGCACACCAAAAAATATAGTAAGTAACAGCCCAAACTAAGCTGAGCGGATTAGACAAGCCACCTTCTATGGATTTGAAAGTCAGCATATATGCCATATTGACCACAAAAACACAAAGCGTAAAAAGCTTGTTCTCCGCAATATAGCGGTTGGCGGCGCGGAAAATTGCCCCGACATACATTGTGATTTTAGGATTTTCCTTAGGCGTCATTTTAGGCATTGCAATCGTCCTGCTGCAGCATATAGCCGCCGTTATCCGTCACAATCAAACGACGCCCGCCGTTTTGCTCCACCTTTTGGCGTAGCCGGTAAATGTGGGTTTCTATGGTGTGGGTGGTCACATCTTCACTATATTTCCAAACGTTCAGCTGCAAATCTGTTTTAGAAATATAAGTCCCTTGTGTTTTGTACAAATATTTCAAAATACCTATTTCTTTTTCAGTCAGCTTGGTTACTTTACCGCTGGGCAAATCAACAATTTCGCGCAAATTTGGGCGCAGTTCGTAGCCGTTAAAAATTAAATAACCGTCCTCGGAATTGTCTAAATTATTATTCGCCGCGCGCATAACATCAAGAAAGTTCATCAAAGCAAACGGCTTTTTAACATAAATATTCAGCCGGTCGTTCTGCTTGCTTTCCATTGAAAGAAATATCAACGGAACCGATGGATATTTTTGCCGCAAATCCTTGCACAATTCTTCATTTTCATCAACCAGCAATAGGTCGGGAGCTGTTTCAACAAACGAAAAATCCGGCGCAAAACGCAGCACCTGCGCTTTCAAATCCTCGGCAAAATCTTCATTATCGGAAACAAACAAAATATGCGACATAACTGTTAAAACTCCACTTCTAAACCGCTGATAAATGCATAGCCGCGGTTATTTTCTTCTATTGTCTGTCCGCCGGTGTATTCCGCATAAGCCGCCGCCAAATACAGAGACACATACTTATGCACGGCAATTTTATTTGCCCAAGTTACAATTTTATCTTTATTATCCGTTTTATCCGCCGATGAATAAAAATAGGAAACACCAGTGGTCAAAGGTCCGAACTCATAGCTGAGCCCCCAATTATATGCCTGCCCTTTGCGATAGCCGTCAAAATAATATGGAAGATTTTTGCCATCGTTCAGCGCATAGTCGCCGGAAGAAGTAAAAGACTTGCGGTAGGAGCCGCCCAAAGTCCAGCCCTTGCGGTAAACGCTTAATCCAGCAGAAACCTCTTGGTTGTTTTTGCGGTTATAGGCATAACCAAGCGAGCTTTCCAACTCAAATGTACCCAGCTCCTGATGATTGTATAAACCGGCTGCATATGACGAACGGCTGTCATAGCGGCTGTGTTTGTTAATCAGACCAGCTTGGGAATAACTGTCCGGAGTATAGGACACCGCCAGCTTGGTGCGATAAAATTCCGGCGTGGTATAGCTGATTTTCAGAGCATCGGCATCGGTGTTCAAATAAGTTGAATTAAGCGTGCGGTATGAGGCGGTGCGACTGTGGCGCTGCCAATTCGGATTGGCGATAAAGTCGGTTATCGGCGAATTATTGGCTTTGAAATACCCCACTTTCGGAGCGCCGACCGCCAGCTGATAAGCAGCGTTATAGACTTGTCCCAAACTAAATTCACCATAGGCTGTTTCCAAAGTTCCGTAAATATTTTCGCCCCATTTTCCCTGATTATAATCTTCCACCTCTTTGCCGCCGGCAGCCTGCAAATCCAGCCCCAGTCTGAATGAAGTTTCATCGTCAAAGCGATAGCTGGCAGACGAATATATTTCAGCAGCAGCCGGAGTATGATTATGTTTATAGAGCGGACGATACTTTTCAGCATAATCACTATAGCCGTAAAAAGAATTGCCGACACCGGAAACATCATAAAAAAATTCTCCGGCGCAAACCGGCGACGTCATTAGAAAAAAAGCAACAACCAACAGATTTTTTTTCATTTTATATCCTTAATATTTGGTTTTAATTTATGAATACTCACACTTTATGTCAATAAAAAATCATATTTTTATACTTTTTTAAAAATATGTCTGTTTATAAATAAAAAAATAGTGCTTTTAAAATTTGTTTTCCTATATATAATAGTGAACAGTTTAAAAGATTTCTGATTTAATGAAAGGATACATTGATGCAAAGACCGGTTATGTTACTTATTTTAGACGGCTGGGGATACAGAAGCAAAACAACAAAAGATAACGCTATTGAAATGGGCGAAACTCCAAATTGGCACGAACTGTTAAAAACCTGCCCGCACTGCTTTGTAGAAACTTCAGGATTGGATGTCGGCTTGCCGGCAGGGCAAATGGGCAATTCCGAAGTAGGTCATATGAATTTGGGCGCAGGACGCGTGGTTATGCAAGACTTACCGAAAATCGACCAAGCCGTTAAAGAACACACTTTGGAAAAGAATCCGGTTGTGGTTGATTTGATTAACACCTTAAAAGCCAATGGAAAAACCTGTCATGTTATGGGATTGATGTCTCCGGGCGGAGTTCACTCGCATCAGGAACATATTGTTGCTTTGTGCGAAATTTTGAACCGCAACGGCATAAAAGTTGACGTACACGCATTTTTAGACGGACGCGACACACCTCCGACATCGGCTGAAGGCTTTTTAGCCGATTTCAATAATTCCATTAAAGATATGCCGTTGGTTAAATTGGCAACATTAGCCGGTCGTTTTTATGCTATGGACAGAGACAAGCGCTGGGATAGAGTTGAGCTTGCCTATAACAATATTGTTTCTGCCAACGGCAAGCGCTATGCTACTGCTGATGAAGCAATCAAAGCTTCTTATGCTGCCGGCGTTAACGATGAATTTGTAGTTCCGTGTGTTATCGGCGATTATCAAGGCGCAAATGACGGCGATGCTTTCCTGATGGCAAACTTCCGTGCCGACCGCGCCCGCGAAATTACATACGCTTTGGGCGACGACAAATTTGAAGGCTTTGCCCGCAATAAAATTGTAAAATTCTCGGCTTGCGTGGGTATGGCTGAATATTCTGTTGACCATAACCGCTTTATGAAAACTATTTTTGCACCGGAACAACTCAAGAATATTTACGGCGAAGTAGTTTCCGAACATGGTATGACCCAGCTGCGTATTGCCGAAACCGAAAAATATGCGCACGTTACATTTTTCTTTAACGGCGGCGAAGAACGTATGTTCAAAGGCGAAGAGCGCATTTTGATTAACAGTCCGAAAGTTGCTACTTATGACCTGAAGCCGGAAATGAGCGTATATGAAGTAACCGATGCTTTGGTAAACGCTATCGAAAGCAAAAAGTTTGATACGATTATCTGCAACTTTGCCAACGGCGATATGGTTGGTCATACCGGCATTATGTCGGCAGCTTTGCAGGCCGTTGCGGCTGTAGATAAGTCTTTGGGACGCGTGATGAAAGCCATTAAAGACGTTAACGGCGTTTTGTTTGTTACCGCCGATCACGGCAATGTGGAAAAAATGGTTGATGAAAAAACCGGTCAGCCATACACCGCGCACACCGTCGGCAAAGTTCAAGCCGTTTTATATAACGCTCCGGCGGACGTAAAAGGCATGGAAGACGGCAGATTGGCTGACGTTTCCCCGACTTTGCTTGATTTATTGGGCTTGGAAAAACCTGCCGATATGACTGGTCATTCTTTGCTGAAAAAATAAAAGAACGGACTTTAGTATTGTGCAGAAAAAATTTTTAATTTTGACTTTAATTTTGTTAGCTGCAGTCGGAGAGTGCGCAAGCACTGCTTCGGCGGCTGCTGTTTCCGCATCGGAAGTTGCTAAAGTGGAAGCCGAGGCTAAGCGCGTTTCCAAAGAGCATATGGAAATGGAGCAGAAAGCTAATAAACTTAAAGAAGAACTTAAAAATGTTAATCAAAAATTGATTGCCGCCGCCAAAAAAATTCAAAACGGCGAAGACGAAGTGCGCAAAAAGCAGGAAGAACTTGACGTTTTGCAAAAAAAACTCAGCGAATCCGAAGAAAAATTTAATTCGGAAAACGATATGCTGATAGAAACTTTGGCGGCGCTGCAAAATTTGGCTTTGCGGCCTTCCGAAGCCGTCTTGGTGCAGCCGCTGTCTCCAGTTGAAGTGATGCGCAGCAGCATTTTACTGCGCGGCAGCGTGCATTCTTTGGAAAACCGCGCCAGCTCTATCCGCAAAAGCATTGAAGACATCAGCAGCCAAAAAGAACAAATTGCCCTGCGTCTGCAAGATTTGGAAAAAGACAATAAAAAACTGGCGCAGCAGCAAGAGGCTATGAAAAAATTATCTCAGCAAAAAAATGAGATGTACGGTCAAATTTCCAGCAAAAGCGAAGAGGCAAAAAAGAAAGCTGATTTGCTGGCAAGCCAAGCTCACAACCTGAGAGATTTGCTTGAAAAATTGGAAAAGCAAAAAGAGATTAACCGCCGTCAAATGGCTGAAAAAGCCCGCATAGCCCGCGAACAAGAGCTGAAGAGAATCCATAAAGAAAGCCACGGCTTAGAGGCTATTGACGAAATGGAAAACACTTATACCGCAGCAACCGCAACCACAGATTTCAGCAAAGCAAAGGGGCGTTTGACCCGCCCTGCCCGCGGTCCGATTGTCACGGCATTTCATTCCGAATTGTCTAAAGGCGTATATTCTAACGGTATAGACATTAAAACCGCCGCCAAAGCGCAAGTTATAGCCCCTTATGACGGCAACGTGATTTATGCCGGACCGTTTAAGAACTTTGCTAATTTGGTGATTATCGACCACGGCGACGGCTATACATCTTTGCTGAGCGGCTTGGGCGAAACCGATACCGAAGTTGGGCAAATGTTGCTTGCCGGCGAGCCAGTCGGCACAATGCCTGCCGATGCCGACAGCAAGTTACATATTGAAATTCGCAAAAACAACCATCCTGTTGACCCTGATACATGGATAAAAAAATAAAATAAGAGGAACCAAACATGCTAAAAAAATCGTTGATTGTTTACACCTTAGTTTTGAGCTTGATTGCTGGATGCGCAACCGCCAAAAGCAAAACCGAACAAGATGAGCAGGTTAGCACCTATGAGCTGCTTAATTTGTTCGGCGAAGTTATGGAACGCACTAAAATGACTTATGTTGAAGAAGTCAGCGATAAACAGCTGATTGAAGCGGCAATTAACGGCATGTTATCGTCATTGGACCCGCACTCCAGCTATTTAACCGCCAAAGACTATAAATATATGACTGAACAGACTAAAGGTAAATTCGGCGGTTTAGGCATTCAAATCACCACCGACAACGGCTTGGTGAAAGTTATTTCGCCGATAGATGGCACTCCGGCAGCAAAAGCTGGTATAAAAGCCGGTGATTATATTACCGAAGTAAACGGCAAAACAGTTATTGGGCAAACTCTTGATGAAGTGGTTGACAAACTGCGCGGCAAAGTAGGCTCAAAAGTAAAAGTAACATTTAAGCGCGCTAACAAAAAACCGTTCACGGTTACGCTCCGTCGTGCTGAAATTAAAGTAGATGACATTAAAAGCGCTATTAAAAATGACGATATTTTATATATCCGCATTTCGACATTTGATGAAGAGCTAAGCAAAAATGTGAAAAAAGAAGTAACCAATGCTCAAAAGAAACTGAAAAACAAACTTGCCGGTATTGTATTAGACGTGCGCAACAATCCAGGGGGACTGTTGAATCAGGCAGTAGACGTTTCTGATTTGTTTTTAGAGCAAGGTGAAATTGTTTCCACCCGCTCGCGCAATGTTGAAGACACTATAAAATATTCAGCTTCTGTCGGCGATATTGCCAAAGGCTTGCCGATTGTGGTGATTATCAATGAAGGTACGGCGTCAGCAGCAGAAATTCTAGCCGGTGCTTTGCAAGACCATCACCGCGCCGTTATCATCGGTGAAAAATCTTTCGGCAAAGGTTCGGTGCAAACTCTGTCACAGCTTCCTAACGGCGGCGGCATGCGTTTGACCACTGCCCGCTATTACACACCGTCCGGACGCTCTATTCAGGCTAAAGGCATTGAGCCGGATATTGAAGTAAAATTGGCAAAAGTGGAAGAAATTGAAGACAACGGCTGGAACATCAGCGAAGCCGACTTAAAAGGCGCCTTGAAGAATGAACAGGCGGACAAGAAAAAAGCCGGCGATAAAAATTTGGATAAACTTTCTGAAGAAGATAAAAAAGACTACCAACTTATCAGAGCTTTGGATTTGGTTAAAGCGCTGTATCTGTACGGACAATATGACAATACCTATGTCAGCATTCTGCCGAAGCTTAATAAAGAGGGCAAAAAATAATGGCTGAATGGTTCAGACGCAATGCCGGAATTGTGGTTTTCCGCGCCGATAAAAAAGTTTTGCTTTGTCAGCGCAATGATATGGCTGATTCTTGGCAGTTTCCGCAGGGCGGTATCGAATCCGGAGAAACACCGGAGCAAGCCGCCGCAAGAGAATTAGAGGAAGAAACTTCATTAAAAGGATTAAAGCGAATCGAAACTTTAACGGAAGCGGCACGCTACCGCTTTCCGCCGGCTGTGATTGCCTCTATGCAAAAACGCGGATTTGACAATGCCGGACAAGATATGTATTGGTCGCTGTTTTATTTTGACGGCAGGGATTCCGACATTAACCTACAAACGGCAGAACCGGAATTTAAGGCGTTTAAATGGGGAACTTTAGAAGAGGCTGTAACGCTTGCTGTGGAGTTTAAAAAGCCGGCTTACAAAAAAATGTATCAGGCTTTCAAGCCCTTGATTGAGCAATATCAGGCTTAAATACGTTTTTATATGTTTTTTTAAAAAAATCTGAGTTCAGTCAGAACTCGGGTTTTTAAA
>CAVEOB010000047.1:7030-9380 GCA_963617265.1 Mediterraneibacter gnavus | reverse complement strand
TTTTTAAATTTTAACAAATATTTTCAACTTTTGTGAAAAAACTTTAATGACAAATTGTTTTTATTGGAGTAATAATGTATCAAATTGGCAAAAGCGGAGAAATATTTTGGATAACTTCAACAAAGAAGAATTAAAAAATTTTGTAATAGGCTTATGCGTTATCTGCCTGTTTGCAGCCATAATGCTGCTATTTAAGCTTCAGCGCAATGTTTGGAAAGATGCGGAAGACACCGACTACCAAATTTACGCCACCTTCAACCGCACCGATGGTTTGGTTGTGGGCAATAAAGTACGTATGTCCGGTATAGATGTCGGGCGGGTTGTATCATCCGTGCTTGATGACGATTTCCGCGCCACTTTAACTTTGCAGCTCAAATCTGATGTTCAAATTCCTGACGACAGCAGCGCCGCCATTGTCAGCTCCGGCATAATGGGAAACAAATATATAGAAATAGAACCGGGTGGTTCGGAAGATTATATCGAGCCGAACGGAGAATTTACATATACGCAGGACGCTATGATTTTAGACGAATTGATTGACCGTGTTATTTCTTTGGGTAAAGCTAAGCGGAAAAAATCATGCCAGCAGGCAGAAGAGCCAAAACCCCTTGAAACAACTGAAAGTGGAGAGTAATAAAATGAGAAAAAAACCTGTAGAAACCATTATGGGATTAGTAGTGCTGGTTGTTGCCCTGCTGTTCTTGGCATTTGCCTACCGCGTGTCCGATTTGCAGGTGGTTAAGGGCTATCCGCTTAAAGCCGAATTTATGAAAGTCGGAGGTTTAAGCATTGGCTCCGATGTGCGCATCAATGGTATAAAAGTCGGTACCGTTACCTCGCAAAAGCTTAACAACGACGATTATATGGCAGATGTTACTTTCAGCATATCGTCTGATATCAAACTGCCGAAAGACAGTACCGTTTCAATTATCAGCGATGGCTTAGTCGGCGATAAATTTGTAAAAATCGAACCGGGGAAATCATCAGAATTTTTGAAAGCCGGCGATTCGTTTGCCAACACCAAAGATTTTAAAACCATAGAAGATATGGTCGGTGAAATTATATTTATGGTTACAGATGACGGAAGCAAAGATGACAACCAATAAATTTTTATTAAGCGCGGCAGCTCTCGTTTTTTGCGGATATGCAGCCAATGCCGCTGAAATAGATATGAACACGGCACGCATGCAGGCAATGGATAAAATTACTGGTCATGTAAAGGTAATAAACGTTCCTGTCAACGGCAAAGTCGGCTTTGGTTCGCTTTCAATTGTGGTGCGCAGCTGCAAAACACGCCCTGCCGAAGAAACACCAGAAAACTTTGCTTTTGTAGATATAGCCGATAAAGATCTGAAAGGCAAAGAAACGAACCTGTTTAAAGGCTGGATGCTTTCATCATCACCAGCAACCAACGCTTTAGAAAACCCCATCTATGATGTTTGGCTTTTGCAGTGCCTGAACACTAAAGTTGACGATTCGGCTTTAATGAGCGAACAAGAATTAGCCGAGCGCGATAATCTACCAATGGCTCCGCGTTCGAGCCTGCCGACTGCTGTTTCTGCCGAACTGAAAACCGAAGAAACTCCGCAGACAGCTGCCAAAGATTCGACAAAAAAACCAATGGCGGAAATGGAATATCTGCCGGAAGAAGATGCGGAAAACAAGCCTGAGAATTTGGTTGAACCGGATAATGCGGAAAATTCGGAATTTTCGGTAGATGAAGAAGATGACGATGACTCTTCTGCTGAAATTCAAAATGAATTAAATCAAATAAAATCCTCTTGGGAAAATAAAGACATCAGCGCAGAAAAGCCAGCAGAATAGCCGCGCTGCCTACTAAAGAATAAAACAATATTCCGCCGACCGAACCGAATGCCACTCTAAAATCGGCGCACGACGGCATGGAATGTTCAATAAAAAGCGTGAGTAAAAATATATAAAGCAAATAGGTGGCACAGTTTACTGACACAAAATCAAAAAAATGCTTATCAAAAAAATAAGCAAAAACTAGCAGCAAGAATGGCGCCATTCCGGTTGGCAAAGCGTTATAAAATCGCAAATTAGAAAAGCTGACCCGCCCCAAATTATAGTAGCCGTCTTTTTTGCGTGGCAGCAAAGAAAAATTAACCGGTCGGGCGTTCAAAATCAATCCAACCAAAAAATGCGCACATTCATGCAAAGCCGTCCCCAGTAAATTGATAAAAACATACAGCCAAAAATTTCGATAAATCGAATGTTTCAGCGATGACAGAACAATTACCCATAAAATCAAAAAAAAACGGCTAGAAACCAAAAAGTTTAACATATCCGCCGAACTAAAATATGCCTGTGCATTTTCCATATATCAGCC
>CAVEOB010000047.1:0-7020 GCA_963617265.1 Mediterraneibacter gnavus | reverse complement strand
GACAAACCGGCGACAAAGGTATTAAACATCAGCTGGCAGATAGTTTCTTTATTCACTTTGGTGAATGAGTCCAAAATATCTTTGGTTAAAAATGAGCTTAGCGCAAATAAAGTCAGCCACAAAATCTGTGACGATAAAATCCGTTCCGGACGCTCCATATTCGGCACCAAACGAATTAGCAATTTATTGATAAGACCGGTAATTTTCACTACTTTACGCAAATAAAAATATGAAAAAGTGCGATTATTATTGCGCAAATGAAAACTATGCAGCATAAACCAAAGGTTTTTGTTTTCTATCACAAAACTAACAAATTCATGCAAAAAAGCATTCATATCAACAAAAGCATCGTCTGTCACCGAAACTTTTTCCAAACGCGACGCCAAAGCATCTAAAGTCATATAATTTTGAATTACCACAAAATTATCCATATTGGAAAATTGGTTATAAATTGCCCCCACCGAACAGCCTGAAGCTTCGGACAATTTACGGACAGTCAGGGCTTCTGTGCCTTTTTCCTGCACAATTTTCCGTCCTGTTTCCAATAACAAATTTTGTATATTGTCTTTTTCCATTTCAGTAATAAATTTACCTGTGTTTAACAAATTATTTGCATTTATGAGACTAGAATAACGCAAACCGGATTGGTATTCAATTTTTTTTTACGGTTATCAAAGGGATAATTATGAAAAAGCTGTTTTTATTTTTTGCATTGTTGTTTTTTTATCAGCCGACTGCTGTTTCGGCTCAAACAATTGAGCTTTGGGACAAGGAAAGCACTGCGCCTGAAACAAATTCCCAAACCGCCGAAGCCAATGCTGCCGCCGCCACCGATTATTTAGATGATTACATTGACGGTGTTGAAACCGAAAAAAAAGCCCAAAATACGGCACGCGCATTGCTTAATCAAAAGCCACAAATCTTAAACTTGCGCCAAAATGAAATTAAAACTCTAGAAAAGTTAAAAGAAAGAACTGCGGAAATACAAAAAAAATCCCAGCCTTCCGTAAAAACTGAAATTGTGCCGAACAAAAAAGAAACTAAAGAAGAAATTTTACAAAAACTGCGCGATTCGCTGCAAGCGGCTCCTATGGGCTTGTATTGGGCGGCAACTCAAGAGCAAATTCAAGAACTCGGCTTTGAACTAAAACCCGCCGAGCGAAAAGATTATAAAAATGTTTTTCAAGTTTTGAATCCGCAGCAAAATAACAACACTTTCGCTCTCACCACAGCAATTTTCGGGCTGCAAAACAAACTGTGGTGCATTTACGCCCAAGGCGCATTGCTGCATGACGACGCTCAAGCTTCGCAGGTTCTAGCTTTGTACCGCCGTTACTATGAAGCATTGTCTAAAAAATACGGCAACGCTCAAGAACATTTTGAACCCTACACCTATCAGGAACAACTGATTGAAGGGGAAGGTTCAGCCAAAACCGTCCGCACTGTTACAAAGCAAAATCCCCTCGGCGGCGCTAATTTCTTAAAAGAATTGCAAGAGGGCAAAGCCGTTTTATACGCAACTTTCAAAAATGACGAAATCGGCGTAACTTTAGGCGTTTCGGTTGACGGCGACGGCAAGAGCTCAATTTCGATTGACTATAAAAACTTTGCTTTAATGGACAGCGAACAGCAAACCATTTTAAGCAAAACGATTGAAGATTTATAATATTGAAGGACTAAAACCATGGCTAAAATAAGTTTTTGCGGAATTTCCGGCAGCGGTATGAGCTCACTCGCTCAAATTTTGAAACTTTCCGGCAATCAAATACAGGGTTCAGACCGCAATTTTGATTTAAACCGCGATTCGGAAAATAAAAAAGCCCTCGAAGATTTAGGCATAAAAATGTATCCGCAAGACGGTTCCGGCATCACTTCCGACTTGGATTTTGTCTGCGCCTCTACCGCTGTGGAAGATACAATTCCCGATATTAAAGCGGCAAAAGAAAAAAATGTGCCCATAAAAACTCGTCCGCAGCTGCTCAGCGAAGTATTCCACAGTTATAAATACGGCGTTGCCGTCGGCGGAACTTCCGGCAAAACCACCACTGCCGCCATGGTCGGCTATATTTTGGACAAAGCGGGTAAAAAGCCGTGCCTTATTAACGGCGGCTTGCTGCGGGACTATGAAGACCGCGCCGGCATACCGAACATAATTTATAATAACGGCGACATCTGCGTGGTTGAAGCTGATGAAAGCAACGGCAGCATCGACCTTTATAATCCTTATGTTTCAGTTATTAACAACATTTCCCACGACCATAAAAGCATTGAAGAGCTGGTAACTTTGTTTCAAAATTTGAGCAGCCGCACCAAACAGGCGATTGTTGTTAATGATGACTATGAAACCTGCCGCCAGCTCGCTCATAAAAATAAAATTACTTTTTCCATAAAAAATCCTCGGGCAGATTTTTATGCCAGCGAAATATCTCCATTGCCGCACGGAACCGAATATTCTTTGGACGGACGCAAGTTTTCGCTCAAACTCATCGGTCAATTCAACGTTGCCAACGCCCTAGCGGCAATTGCCGCCTGCAGTGTTTTCGGCGTTGATAAATTTGCCGCCGCCGAGATTTTGCAAAATTTCAGCGGAACCAAGCGCCGCCTAGAAGTCATCGGTCAAAAAAACAATATCACCGTTATTGATGATTTTGCCCACAACCCCGACAAAATCACCGCCTCCGTCAGCGCCTTGCGCCAATATAAGGGACGCTTGCTGATAATGTTTCAGCCGCACGGATTCGGACCTATGCGCTCCATGGGCAAAGAAATTATCGAAAGTTTCGTAAATAATATGCATCAGGACGACATTTTAATTATGCCTGAAATTTTCTTTGTCGGCGGAACCGTAACCAAAGATATTTCATCGGCTGATTTAATTGATTACGCCCGCAAGCTCGGCAAAACTAATGCTTATTTTGCAGAAAACAAAGCAAACGCCGCCAATTTTTTGGTAAAAGAAGCAAAATCCGGCGACAGAATTGTTATTATGGGCGCCCGTGACAATTCTTTGACTGACTTGTGCAAACAAATTTTGGAAAGGCTCTGAAATATGGAAAAACTCAAAAAAGGCGACAAGATTGCGTTAATCGCTCCGTCCGCGCAAATCGGGAACCAAGATAAAATTCAAAAAGGCTTGGATTTTTTGCAATCTTTGGGCTTAGAACCGGTTTTTGCTCCGCATCTTTATAACATCCGCCGCTACATGGCGGGAACAGATGAAGAACGCGCCTCTGATGTGAATTGGGCATTTTCCCAGCCTGAAATAAAAGCTGTGTTCTGTGTACGCGCTGCCGCCGGAGCTGCCCGCATTTTGCCATATATTGACTATGAACTTATCAAAACTAACCCTAAACCTTTGATCGGTTTTTGCGACAACGCGGCGTTAATGCTGGCGCTGTATCAAAAATCCGGCATCATCAGCTGGAACGGATTTTTACCGACTTACGATTTCCGTGGCGATTCGCTCGATTCACAGGTTAAAGACAGCTTGCTGGCTTTAATTTCCGGCAAGCCGCAAAAAATCATTTCCGGCACAACTTTGCGCGTCGGACAAACCGAAGGAACTTTTTTATGCAGCAATTTAAGCGTATTGATGAAACTTGCTGGAACGCCGTATTTTCCAGATTTACGGGGTAAAATTCTGCTGGTGGAAGATATACGCGAGCGCCTGCACAAAATTGATTTAATGCTTCAACAGCTTAAACAGCAGCCGCAATTCAACGAGCTTAACGGACTTATTTTTGGACATTTTACCGATTGCAGCGGCGATGAAGAAGACGGAACTTTAGACGATTGCTTTGCCGACTTTTTACATGGCACGGCTTTTCCTTGTCTCAAAGATTTTGAATTTGGACACACCCCGAGCCGCTATGTTTTGCCTTTGGGAGCTGAGGTAAAATTCAACGCCGACAAAACCGAGCTAGAGATTTGCCGCTATTAAAGCGTAAATTTTTTCGGCATATTCTAAATTCAGCTTGTTTACCAACTGCAAAAAAGTCAGCACTCCATCCCATGATTTACTGGCAAAAGCCAACACAATACCATTGCTGAACAAATTTGCACTAACAATCACTATGCCGGAAAAAACAAACCCAACCTGACTTAAATCTGTCTGCCGCGGATGCACCTGCGTCAAAACCACCAGCCAATGATATGCTAAAAAATAACCGAGTATCGCGTAAACCACCCAATTATTATCTGAAACTTTCAGCAAATACGGCATCAGCAGCATATAAAAAAACGCAAACAGCGGAAAAAAATATGGCGCCAAGCTAATCAGCCAGTTGCCATGCCCGTTTAATTGCATAGACCCTCCGCTTCCGTCAGGATTCAAGCGGATTCGTCCGGCATTATGCAAAGTCAGATAGGCAAAAAATGTGTGAGTAAGTTCATGCGAAATCACCTGCATGGCGTTGCGGGTGGCGTAACCGGATAGGAATATTGTTCCCCAAAAGAAAACAAAACCTACGCCGACCATTAAAAATTTGAAAGTATAAAAATCAAAATAGCGGTAAACCGTAACCAGCGCCGGCACGGAAAACAGCAAATACAGCGCCGCCGGTAGCTTCAGCAGATTAACGATATAATCCATTATTTTGTGCATTTTAACCTCAAATTTTAGATAAATTTTAACTTCAATATCCTAAAATATTTTTAATATCAACTTAAAAGGACTAAAAAAAGATGCCTGATTTTAACACCTTTGATTTTATGGTTACCGATGAAAACGATGTTATGCTGCTGCTTTACGCCCGCAGCACCGCTCCTGAAGACCCGCAGATTCAGCTGAACCCGCAAGAGCACAGCATTGTGCTTTCCCGCAACAGCGATGATGTTATCACGTTAGAAGGTATTGAAGACGAAATTTTCAACAACCTGCAAGAAGAAAATACCCTGCTGGTTTGCGAAATTGAGCCCAGCGACAGCGAAGAAGAAGCTGAAATAGTTTACACATACGAAGCCCAAATTGTTGAATAAATAAAATATACATACCTGAATGTATATTTTATTTATTGAATTGCCGGCAAACATGAACTATTATCTTTGCTGTGGAGGAATAATAAAAATGCGTAAAATTTTATTTTTATCGTTATTATGCGCTTTGAGTGTTAACTGCGCCAAAGCCGACACCATAATCATTATGGACGACAATAACAATGTAAAACAACAAATCTACACCTTGCCTAACACGACGGCGCAAACTACTGCCGCCGCTCCGCAGCCTGTGGTGCAAACCCAGCCAGTGTATGTTACTTCGGCTCCTTTGCCGCCGCAGCAGGTAATTGTTACACGACCGGTTCCGCCGGTAGTAGTGGTCAGAGAAACTCCTCTGCCGCGCAATTATTACTATGATTCTACGGCAACTGCGGCATTTGCCGGATTTACCGGCGCTTTGCTTGGCGGCTACATCTACGGCAGAGCCGACCACCATCATCACCGCCCGCATCACAGAAGATAGTGTGGACTTATGCTTACACTGCTGACACATAAATTTTGGGAAGCCCTGAAACAAAAGGGTCTTCCTTTTTTGTTGGTCGGTATTTGGAATACCGTTTTCGGCATCGGGCTATATACAGCCGCCGTACTGTGGCTTGGACAGCGCTATTACTTGTGGCTAAGCGTGATTGTCGGCTTTATTGCCGTGGTGCAGGCCTATTTATGTCACAAATTTTTTGTATTCAAAACCCAAGGGCATTATCTTACGGAATTTGCCAAATTTTATACGGTATATCTTGTTTCTATGCCGATTAGCTTAGGTTTGATGTATATTTGTGTCGACATCTTGCAAATACCCGCAGTATACGCCAATATTTTAGTCACTGGTGCAGTCACGGTTTTTAGTTTTATCGGACACAACTGGTTTTCTTTCAAACCGCTGAATTTAAAATAAAAATGGTGCCGATTATGTGACTCGAACACACGACCCACGCATTACGAATGCGTTGCTCTACCAACTGAGCTAAATCGGCAACACTCAAATACATAAAGCACTTTTATTCATTTTGCAAGAAATAACTTAAAAATGTAAACGGAAATTCAATGTATTTTTTAATTTAGTGCAAATAGCTTACATGTATCTATTTATCATTAACATACTTTATTACATTTTGAATTAGCGCTTTTTCATTACCTTTAAACATTATTTCTTTCACTTCACATTTTGGCAAAATTACTTTTACTCCCATAATGTTATTAATATTTTCCGCTTCAGAAATTTTATCATTCCAGTTATATGTATTTAACCATGATACTTTTTGAATCTTTTTGAGTTTGGGATGTTCAAAATATTTTGGATATATAACAATCAATTTTTGAGGATTTGACAGCCCTACCAAATCGGCAAAACCAGAACGAAAGGAAATTACAGCCTTACATGTTTTAGCAAACTCTCCCACTTGAGATAACGGCAAATACATACAGTCAAACAAATCGGTATAGTTATTCGGCGCATTAAAAATAACTTTATACCCTAACTTTTCCAAATCAAAAGCCAAATTCAACCAGAACTTTTTTGATAACTCCTTGTAATTTAGAGAAGAAGCCAATGGTGATAACAATACCGTATTTTCATTACAATATTTGTTATTTTCCGGAAAATCGGAAAGTTCAAATATATTATTCGCACACTCAACAGACAATATATCTGAATATAACTCCATTATGTTATTATACTTATTTTCAACTTTATCAGGGTTTATAGCATATAGTTTACCCTTTTGCCCAAACTTCTCCAATTTTATTCTATATGAAAATGTTATATACCTGAAATATGACGCGTCTATAATTTCCAACGCATCTATATTCTTAAAATATTTTACAAAATCATAGTTTTTTGCCGTAACTAAAACAACATACTTTCCCGGATTTTTCTTTTTTAAATTTCCTATATTTGAACAAACAATAATCAAATCTCCGATAGGCTGTATAGGCATAATTATGTAATAATCTTTATATTTGTTTTCTATCTTATTTTTAAATTCTCTGAATTTTTTATTTCCATTAAATATAAAAAAATACACA
>CAVEOB010000046.1:366-9414 GCA_963617265.1 Mediterraneibacter gnavus | reverse complement strand
TCATGTACTTCTATGTACACTAGGATTTTCTTCAGAACTAGAGTTGCCTTTATCTTGCACCATTATTCGCATTGCTTGATAGAGTATATTTTTATAACCTCTCCCCTTGAGGGAGAGGTTGGAGCTGAGCTCTGAGTGAGGGTATAAAAAATATTCTGTACACGCCGCTCTAAAATACCGTTGTATCTACACACGCTATCCGAGTTTTTATTAAGGGTAAATGTATATGTACAATGAGCAACCTTTATCCGCAGCAACACTGCACCAGCGGCAAAAATCATGGACTTCAGACAGTGTCATATTTCTAATTTTATTTTGGTTAAAACTGTTGCCTTTAGTTCCATTTACACCATCTTTATCGTATTGATACATTGTGATTTTTTCAATATCTTTGATATTTTGCTGTGCCACATATACAGCGTTTTCACAAAAATCGGCAGCGCTGGGAGAAAGCATCGCCGTATTATGTTGTAATGTCAATCGCACAATATATTCTAAACGGCTGGAAGTGCTACCATCTTTATTTTTCCAAGTGCTAATACCATAATTGATACCTACTTTATTACCATCTTTATCCCATAGGTAAAAATTTTTATAGGTTATACCGTCAGGAACCAATCCTAATATATCAAAGATGTTGGTTACAGGTCCAGGGTAACCATTTTTCATTGAGGCGAGTTCCGAACGTAAATTTATGGCATTGGCAAATATTTGAACCAGCAGTTCTTTTTGAATATTCGACCGATACATGCGCATTGCTTTTGTAAATCCGGCAATTCCGCCGACACTCAGCACTGCGATGATTGCCAGTACACCCAGCATTTCAATCATACTTCGCCCTAGCGGGTTTGACTGTCGGGTCACTACTTGCGCTTTTCTCACTCGTGTACTGCTTTGTACACCACGTTCAAAAAGTGCTGCGTATTGACGCACGACATTCAAACCCTTAAAGAATATGGACTTTATATTTCTGGATGCTCGAGACAGTTCGCTAAAGCTCACGCTCGAGCATGATGTTATTACTTTGATAACCCCTGCAAAAGCGTACTGAGTGGCGGAAAAAGCGCCTTTAATCAGATGTGTAGGATTCGCAGAGAGAGAGAGAGACCTTTTGTTTGCTTATTTTTCATCTTTCTTTCCTCATTTTTAGGTTTTGTAATGGTCTTATTTTATACAGTGTAAACAGAAAAAGTCAAATAATAAAAACCGCCGAATTTTTTGAAGACGGCGGTTTCTAAGAGTAATTAGAAAAAATTATTGAGCGTTAATCAATGTAATTTCTACACGGCGGTTCTGCGCTTTGCCTTCAGTTGTGGCGTTAGAGGCAATCGGGTTAGCAGCACCAGCGCCGTAAGAACTGATACGGCTGCCTTGCACTCCGCGCAGTGCCAAATAGTTAGCGACGGCTGCGGCACGCCGTTCGGACAACGGCTGATTGATTTTATCATTACCGGTGCTATCGGTGTAGCCAATAACCTGCAATCTAGTTTTGTCATATTCCTTAGCCACTAAAGCAACCGAATCCAACACGCTGTTAGCAGAAGTTTTAATAGTTGACTCGTTGGTGTTAAAGGTGATGCTGTTCGGCATAATCAAACGAACGTTGTCGCCGTCGCGTGCAACTTGAACACCGGTTCCAGTTAGGGTTTGACGCAATTTGCTGGCTTGAATATCCATATAGCCGCCGGTTGCTGCACCAGTAGCACCGCCGATGCCAGCGCCAATCAAAGCACCTTTTTTGCCGCCGATTAAAGCGCCGATGCCGGCACCAGCTGCAGCGCCGATACCTGTGCCCCACGCGGTTTTAGCAACTTTGCTTTCACCAGTGTAGGGGTCGGTGGCGCAAGCAGACATAAAACATACGGCAACCAAACTTAAAATTATTTTTTTCATTTTTATCTCCTTAAAAATTTGCAATACGAGCCAAAGCTTCTTCAACTTTAGCTTTGTTTTCCTGAGCTTCTGCCTGACGGCGCTTTTCTTCGGCAACCACAGCAGCTGGAGCTTTAGCGACAAAGCTTTCATTGCTCAGCTTACGGCTGTAGCCTTCCAAGTTTTTATTTAATGTTTCCAGTTCTTTTTGCAAACGCGCGCGCTCTGCTTCAAAGTCCACAACGCCCTTCAGAGGAATCAAAACAGCGGCTTCGCGGCTGACAGTCTGCACCATATCTTTGGTAACTTCACGATTGCCCAAAGCGTCCAATTCTTCCAAGCGAGCAAGCTTGCAAATCAGAGTTTTTTGGTGCTCTACCACAGCCAATGTCTCTGCCGAAGCATCTTTTACAAACGCATGTAATTTAGCACCCGCTGGCAAATTCATGGCTGAACGTAAAGAACGGATAGCCGAAATAATATCTATAGCACGGTCGATTTCATTTTTATCGGCAGCGTTTACAGCTTCATCTATCGTCCAAGTAGCGTGAATCAGTTTGCCGGAACGTGCAGTCAAATTATCCCACAGCTCTTCGGTAATAAACGGCATAAACGGATGCAGAATTACCAAAATTCTATCCAAAGTCCAAGCGGTTACCGCACGGATTTCTTTAATTTCCTCAGCATTTTCGCCATAGAAAATCGGCTTAATCAGTTCGATGTACCAATCGCAGAATGTACCCCAAATAAATTGGTAAACCGCATTTGCCGCATCGGAAAAACGGAAATTGTTTAAGTTTTCCGTAACTTCTGCCGATGCTTCTTTTGCCTTTGCTATAATCCATTTGCTGATTTCCAGTTTAGCGGATTTAACATCAAAATCTTTAACCGAATAACATTCGTTCATTTCGCAGAAACGAGCCGCATTCCACAATTTTGTGGCAAAGTTGCGGTAGCCTTGAATACGCGAATCCGACAAGTTGATGTCGCGTCCTTGAGTTTCCATGGCTGCCATAAAGAAGCGTAAAGCATCAGCGCCGTATTTTTCAATGGTTTCCATCGGGTCAACCGTGTTGCCTTTGGATTTACTCATTTTACGACCTTGCTCGTCGCGCACCAAGCCATGAATATAGCATTTTTTGAACGGTACGCGTTTCATCATATACATGCTCATCATCATCATGCGGGCAACCCAGAAGAAAATGATGTCAAAACCGGTAACCAAAACCGAAGTCGGATAAAATGTTTTCAAAAATTCGGTTTCATCAGGCCAGCCCATAGTTGAAAATGCCCATAAGCCGGAAGAGAACCAGGTATCCAGCACATCGGTTTCACGAGTTAATTCAACTTCTTTGCCATAGTGTTTGGCTGCGGCGGTTTTGGCTTCGTCTTCATTTTCTTCACAGAAAATTTCGCCGTCCGGACCATACCAAATCGGCATTTGATGTCCCCACCACAGCTGACGGGAAATACACCACGGCTGAATATTGCGCATCCATTCAAAATAGGTCTTTTCATAGCTCTTCGGCACAAACTGCATATCGCCGTCTTCAACAGCCTTAATCGCAGCAACAGCCAATTTCGGAGCATCAACAAACCACTGGTCGGTCATTAAAGGTTCAATAACCACGCCGCTACGGTCGCCGTACGGAATAACCATCGGGTGATCTTCTATTTTATCCATCAAGCCCAGTTTCGTCAATTTTTCAATAGTTTTGGCACGGGCTTCCATGGTGGTTAAACCGGCATACGGAGTGTTTTCATTTAAAGTAGCGTCCGGATTCAAAACGTTAATCATCGGCAGATTATGGCGCTTGCCGACTTCAAAGTCGTTGAAATCGTGCGCCGGAGTAATTTTTACCGCACCAGTTCCTTTTTCAGGGTCGGCGTGTTCATCGCCGATAATCGGAATTACGCGGTTAATAATCGGGATAATGCAGTTTTTGCCGATTAAGTGTGCTAATTTCGGATTGTCTTTGGAAACAGCCACTGCCGTGTCGCCGAACATGGTTTCCGGACGGGTGGTGGCAATATGGATATATTCCCCCTCTGCGCCCTCAATCGGATATTTATAGTAATACATTTTACCGACAGTTTCTTTTTGCACTACTTCCAAATCTGAAACCGCTGTACCCAGTTTAGGGTCCCAGTTAACCAGCTTTTTAGCCTTAAAAATCAAACCGTCTTTATAAAGGGATACAAAAATTTTACGCACGGCGCGGGAAAGTCCTTCGTCCATGGTAAAGCGCTCGCGGCTCCAATCGCAGGAAGCACCCAAACGGCGCAGCTGGCGGCAAATTGTTCCGCCGGATTGCTTACGCCATTCCCAAACTTTTTCAATAAACTTTTCGCGTCCCAAATCATGGCGGGTAATGCCTTCTTTAGCTAAATTACGCTCAACCACCATCTGGGTGGCAATACCGGCATGGTCTGTTCCCGGCTGCCATAAAACCTTTTTGCCCAGCATGCGGTTATAGCGGATTAAAATATCCTGCAAAGTATCGTCCAGCGCATGTCCCATATGCAAAACACCGGTTACATTCGGCGGCGGAATCACAATAGAAAACGCTTCTTTTTTACTTCTCATATCCGGCTTAAAATCACCGTCATTTTCCCATTTTTCATAAATTTTTTCTTCAAAATCTTTTGGATTGTAGTTCTTTTCTAACATTGTTCATCATTCCGTATTTTTACGTTATATTTCTAGAGTATTGCTTTCAAAAAAAATCGGGGAGGAAAATAAGCCGCTAGGCTAAACTATTTTCCTTTACTCGCACTCGTTCGTTTTGGTTGTCATTAGACTCAGCAACATTTGTTTTGACGGTGCGTTTTGCAAAATAAGCCTGATATTTTTTCATAATTTTTTTGGCAACGTCATTAAAGCTCCAAACACCAAGCTGATATGGAATATCCTCACGTTTGACCATCATATTCTTAGACAGTTCAAAAACTTCGTCCTGTTCTTTCGGTGTAGAAGAAAAAACAGGTTCTTTTTTTTGATTTTCCGTTCTGAATTGTTCAAAATATTTACGCTGCTCCTTATCTATAATCGCCTCGCGAATCGACTTTAGAATAGCGTCTATATTATCTTCATCAGATTTTGCCATAAAATTATGCCTCAAGTTAAAATTAAAACTTGAGGCATATTAGCAAAGTTTATTTTGTTTGGCAATAGCTTTGCTTTATTTATCAATGGATAATGTCAGCCATTTGCCTTTGGTGTTTTGATAATGAGCTTCTGCATCATAGTAATTGACTTTCAGAGCCAATTTTTTAGCAGTAAGCTTGCCCATAGACTGCATTAGCTGTAAGCCGGAAACATAGTAATCATGCAAGGCTTTTACTTCATTAACCTGCGAGGTCAGCAAAGTTTGGTAGGCATTTAACACATCAAGCACTGTACGGTTGCCCAAAGCTTCTTCTTTTTGGGTGCCTTCCAAAGCAATGGCAGAGGCTTTTACCTGAGCCTGAATGGAAGTGATGTTGGACTTGTTAGCCTGCATAGACTGCCAAGAGCTGGTTACGCTGGCAACAACAGCGCGTTCTGCTTCCAAAACGCCTTCTTGAGCCTGCCATTTTTGATATTTGCTCTTGCGGATTTTTGCACGGGTGGCGCCTCCTGTGTACAACGGAACATTCATATCCAAAGAATATTGAGTGCTGGTTGTGCTTGGGTTCTTTTCCAAATTGTGGTTGGAGCGGGTAGTTTTGCCGCTGGCTGCGGTAAAGGTAACTTCCGGCAGCAAAGCGCCTTTGTTGCTGCTTACGTTATAGGTTGCCGAATCCAGCTGTTTTTTAGCCGACAGCAAAGAATAGTTGTTGCCGCGCGCATAATTCATGGCTTCATCGAATCGGGTTGGAAACATTTTGGTAATAGAAGCCGGATTTTGCAAATCTTTAGGTTCTTTGCCGACCATTTGTAAATAGGTGGCTTTAGAAATTGCCAAATTGCCTTCAGCCGAAATTACATCGGACTGTGCCTGCGCATAGCTGGCGCGGGATTGCGCAACATCGGTGCGGGTAACTTCGCCAACGTCAAAGCGGGCTAAAGTTTCGTCCAGCTGTTTTTTCAGCAGACGTTCATTGTTTTTTTGCAAACGGACAATAGCCTCATCGCGCATAACGTCTAAATAAGCGGTTGATGCGCCCAGCAAAACAGATTGTTCTACGGCATATAAATCCTGAATACCTGCTTTAGCTGCTGAATCTGCGGCTTTTACGGCATTATAAGTGGAAAAACCGTTAAACACAGGCTGCGTAACACTGCCGGTATAGCCTTTTTGATAACCATCTACAGTGTTGCTGCCTGTTTGGCGGACGTGCGTATCCGAATAGTTGCCGTTTACGCCGATGGTAGGACGAAAGCCGGAACGGGCGGCGGCGGCGTCTTCATTGGTTGCACCGCTGGCGGCACGCTGACCATGCAGGGTCGGATTGCTGTTATAGGCTTCGCTCATTGCCTCATAAATTGTATCTGCGTTTGCGTTAACGCTAATCAAAGCGCTCAACGAAACTGCTAAAAGTAATTTTTTATTCATTGCTATCACTCTGTATAAATTCCTTATTTTCACATTTTCAGCTATAAAGCTAAAAAATTTAAAAATCAAACAATATCTTCTTTTCGGGAATAAAAATGTTATATCGTTAAGTAATTTTCAATCAATTTCGGCTAGTGTCCGGTATAAAAAGGTATGTTAAAAATTATGGGAGATAAAACGTTGGTAACAGAAAATAAAAGTGTTATGGATGAAATTGACCGCGCTCGATTGAAACTTTCTATTGAGCACTATGCAAAATATTTTATCGGCAAACGCAACTGCGAGCTGACCAAAGACGAGGCATTTAAAGTGTTGGCTTTGGCAGTGCGCGAATTTGCCATGGACAGAATGTATGACACCATTGCCCGCTACAACGAGCACAGCACAAAGCGCATATATTATCTGTCTATTGAATATTTGATTGGTCGTTCGTTGGAAAATAACCTTTATAACCTTGGACTTTATGATATTTTAAAAGACATAAAAATTGAAGGTTTCCCTGATTTTTCATTAAACGATATTTTTGATGCCGAATATGATCCGGCTCTTGGAAACGGCGGTTTAGGTCGTTTGGCGGCGTGCTATATGGACTCTATGGCGTCGCTCGGAATTCCGGGGTTCGGCTATGGAATTAACTATGAATATGGTTTGTTCAAACAAAAGTTTGAAAACGGCTATCAAATTGAACAAGCTGATAATTGGCTGGGAGAAGATTCTCCGTGGCAGTTTGCTCGTACCGACCGCACTGTTACCATTCCAATCGGCGGCAATGTTGAAATGTATAATAAACCGGACGGCAAAGTCAGCTATGTTTGGGCTAATACCCATACTTTATACGGTGTGCCGTACGATTTTCCTGTTGTCGGCTATAACGGCAAGTCTGTAAACTATCTGCGTTTGTTCTCGGCAAAAACCGATGACGAGCTGAATTTGAACATTTTTAACAGCGGCGGCTATATTGAAGCCGTACGCGACAAAATCCGCACCGAAACTATTTCTAAGGTTTTGTATCCGTCAGACAATATTGAACAAGGCAAAGAATTGCGCTTGACCCAGCAATATTTCTTTGTTTCCTGCGCAATTCAAGACATTATCCGCCGCTTTATGGAAAAGAGCAATGATTTTAAGAAAATGCCGGATTATGTCTGCATTCAGCTGAATGATACCCATCCGGCGTTGGCAATTGTGGAAATGATGCGCCAGCTTATGGACGTGTACGGGCAGGAATGGGACGATTCATGGGAAATCGTTACCAAAATTTTTGCCTATACCAACCATACTTTGCTGCCGGAAGCGCTGGAAAAATGGAGCAGCTCGATTATCCGTCGCTTTTTGCCGCGCCACCTGCAGATTATTTATGAAATCAACCGCCGCTTTATGGAATTTGCTCGCAGCCGCTTCGGCGATGATTCTTATAAATTAGGCAGAGTTTCGATTGTGGACGGCGAAGGCGATAATCAGGTTATCCGCATGGCGAACCTGTCTATTGTCGGTTCGTTTTCAGTAAACGGCGTGGCTAAGCTGCACTCCGAGCTGGTAAAACATTCTTTAGTGCCGGAATTTTATGAATTGTGGCCGGAAAAATTTACCAATGTAACCAACGGTGTAACTCCGCGCCGCTGGATGCTGCGCGCCAACCACGATTTAGCTGATTTGATTTCGGATAAAATCGGCACTTCGTGGATTACTAATTTGGACGAGCTGCACAATATTGAAAAATATTCGGAAGATAAGGCATTTTTGAAAGACTTTCTGCGGATTAAAAGCGAAAATAAAAAGCGTTTGGCGCAAAAAGTATACCGCGCAACCCGCATTATGGTTGATCCGAACAGCATGTATATTGTGCATGCTAAGCGTATTCACGAATATAAGCGCCAGTTGATGACGGTTTTGCAGATTATTGGCGATTATTTGGCAATCACCCGCGACAATGTTCGTCCGATTACGCCGAAAACTTATATTTTTGCCGGCAAGGCGGCGCCTTCGTACACATTTGCCAAACTTATCATTAAATTGATAAATAACGTGGCAGAAGTGGTTAACAACGATGAACGCGTTAACGAATTTTTGAAGGTCGTGTTTATTCCGGATTATAAAGTTTCAGTTGCCGAATATTTGATTCCGGCTGCTGATGTAAGCTGTCAGGTTTCTACCGCTGGCTTTGAAGCTTCCGGCACAAGCAATATGAAATTTGCTTTGAACGGGGCTTTGACAATAGGTACATATGATGGCGCCAACATCGAAATCCGTGAGGCAGTCGGTGAGGATAACTTCTATTTGTTTGGTTTGACAGATGAGCAGGTGCGCGGCAAACGTATGACTTATAATCCGCGCGAACTGTATGAAAAATCAGACTATATCAAACGTATTTTGAATGCTGTAAATTCTAATATGTTCTGCGAAAAAGACTATCCGCAGCTGTTCCGTCCGATTTTTGATGCTTTGCTGGGCAGCGACTACTACTTTATTTTGGCAGATATAGAAGCGTTTAACAATGCCGTGCATCAGGCAGAACGCGATTATAACGACAAAGAAAAGTGGGCGAAAAAGTCTCTGGTTAATGTGGCGAGAATCGGTAATTTCTCCAGCGACCGCGCGGTTATGGAATATGCCGACAGAATTTGGCATATTAAACCGG
>CAVEOB010000046.1:0-356 GCA_963617265.1 Mediterraneibacter gnavus | reverse complement strand
AAAATGAGGAGTTGTTAAAATGATAGAGAGAAAGCAGTATTTAACAAAACTGATAAGTTTTAAGGATAAAAAGCTTATTAAGGTTGTTACCGGAATCCGGCGGTGCGGTAAATCTACTTTGTTTTATTTGTATCAGCAATATTTGCTGCAAAACGGTATTGATAAATCTCAGATTCAAAATATCAATCTCGAAGATTTGGATAATTTGCATTTAAGAGATTTTAAAGTTTTGTATCAACATATTATTAACAATATTGTAAAAGATAAAAAAAACTATATTTTTTTAGATGAAATACAGTTGGTTCCGGAATTTGAAAAAGCTGTAGACAGTTTGTTTATAAAAGAAAATATAGATG
>CAVEOB010000045.1:754-9460 GCA_963617265.1 Mediterraneibacter gnavus | reverse complement strand
GTCTAAAGTATTGAAAGTGAATGCTTGTTTTTTTGATTTATTTGGTGATTTTAAGGGATATGTGGATTTTTTCTTTTTACAGGATTTGGTAAATAATGATTACACAAAAATCAATTATTTTAATTCAGCCAATGAATTAGAAAAGGTTTCATATCCACAAACTGAAAAAGATTGGTTGGATTTGTATAAAAATCAGATGAATTTTGTTAAAAAAAGAAATGAAAGAATTAGAGATTTTGTCAGCCAAATGAATCTGAACTGTGACTAACTAATGCATACACTTGAAATAACAAACAGAGATGAGTTTAGGGAGTGGCTGGAAGAAAATCATCAAACAGCTAAGGAATGTTGGCTGGCGGTGAAACGCGGAAAACCTAGTGATTCCGTTACATTTTGGTATATTGACGCTGTGGAGGAGGCTATGTGTTTTGGGTGGATTGACAGCACTACTAAAAAACTTTCCAGCGGAATAACCGCACAAAGGTTTGCGCCGCGCCGTAAAAATAATTTATGGTCGGAATTGAATAAAGAACGCTGCCGCCGAATGGAAAAATTAGGGCGTATGATTGCAGCGGGGAGGGCGGTTTTGCCGGATATGTCAGCCAATGGTTTTAAGATTGACGCTGATATTTTAGCCGCTTTAAAAGCCGATGCGGAAGTTTGGAAAAATTTTCAGCAGTTTCCTCCGTTATATCAGCGGGTGCGGATTGACACTATACAATCAAAAAGAAACAGCCGGAGTTGTTTTTGAGCCGTTTGCAGAAGCTTATTGCCAACACAAAGCAGGGAATTATGTTTGGCGAATGGAATGATTACGGTCGGCTGATTTAAACAAATTAAAAGAAAAACTCCCTAAACCAAATCGTTGGAAAAGGGAGTTTTTTAGTTACTTGACTATCTGTTCAAGAATTTCTAACTGCAAAAGCAGCGAGAGCTTAAGATTCGGCTCATGATGTCTCAGGTAGAGCTTTACATAATCAAACCGGCAGTTTTTAGCCCACATAATTAAAATGGAGTTGTCCAAAGTTTGATTCTTTGCCAAATTAGCCAGCTCAGTATGCACGTTGCGTATCAGCAGCGCGTTAACAGCTTCTTCCGGCAAGCCGTCTTGAATTTTGATGAGCTTGTCAATTTCCTCCATATTGCCGTTTTGAATAACGGCAAGACAGGCTTCTTCAGAAAGCTGATTATCAAGCAACTGCATCACATATTCGTGTGAAAGTTTTTTGATAATCTCCAGCTGCACAGCGCTTGAGGTAATTTCACCGTCGATGAATGCGTCCATAATGTCGGCATCATCGGAGAAATGATCCAGCAACAGCAGAGCACAATCATCGGACAGATTGTAATTTTCGACAACATACTCGACATCATCGAGAGGGCAGTTTTCCAGCACAGCCGTAATGACTTGACCAAGGTCATCATCTTTGGTTGAAAGAAGCAGCTGCGGAATATTCCGGTAGCCGTCTTTTATCAGTTTGACGATGTTAGAAGCGTCTAAGATGCCTCCTTTGATAAGAGCCTGCGTTAGCTTAGAATTGCCAAGATTGATAATCTTAGCCTGCTCTTTGGTTTTTAAGAACGGATTATGCGGCTGCATTTCTATCATCGCCATAATCGGTTTTTCAAAGCCGTAGCCGATAATTTTATCAGCCCATTCTTCATCAATGACGCAGTTCTTTTTGCAGAAAAGGGTCAATTCAGAAGCAACGCCTCTGTCAATAATCTTTTCCTTTACCTGCAGGCAGGTTGTTTTGTTTTTAAGCAGCGCCATAATCTCGTCATGGTCGTTTCTTTCCAGCAAAGCCACCTGCGCATCGTCGGAAAAATCATTTTCCGTGCCCTTGGACAAGCGTTTCAGAATATGCTCGTAATTGCCGTTTCTCACAAGGTAATAGTCGTTTACCTCTAGGAGTGTCTTGATAAAAACCCAAAGTTTTACCACCAACGCCCACAGCCACTTGAAAAAATTTGTAACCATAAAAATAAGTATTAAAGGATAAATAATAAAATTTCAGTCAAAACTATATAAGAAACGGGGATTTTTGTCAATAATAAAAAACTTCCGCCAAATAGAAACGGCGGAAGTTTTTTTGCTTAGCGATGGGCTTTCATATACTTTGTCAGCAGATAGAAAGTCGGATTGTCTGGTACACAGCGGGCGTAGTTTTCCAGCAAATCATAGCGCTGCAGATCTATCAGCCGATAGATATGGGCGTCGCTGATGTTTTTGCCGTCAATCAAGGCTTTGATTTCCTGCCCGATGTTGCGCTGCAAGATTTCGTCAACCGTGTAGTCCGAAACCTTATAAATCCGCGCCATACAGGCAATCTCATCTTTAGACCCGCGGGCAAGGATTTGCTTTTCAAACCATTTCTGCTTATTCCAATGTTTCAGCAGATGAGGCAGCTGGTCGCTGCGGCGCAGCAAAGCGAGAACCAATAATTCATCGCCTTTTTCCAGAATAGCCGCAACGACTTTTTCCGTAATCGGAGAGTAGTTCCAGCAGTCAAGGTTAATAAACTTTGCGGCACACGAGTACAACTCAAGGTCAATCAAATGAACAATACCTTTTTCGGTGGCCAGAAAATCATTTTCTATAAACGCTTTAATCTCTTCCAGATTTCCGCGGAAAATAATTTTGTCACGGTCTTCAGGACTCAAATGAACCGGCGAGTCGCATTTTATTGCCTGCAGCAGAGCCATAATTGCCTCATGATGTCCGCAATCAATGATTTGCGAAACGCTCTCTTGTTTTTTCAAACCATTAGACGCAAGAGCTTTTTGAACTTTGATGTTGTCAATTGCGATAATTTGCTCTTCAATGTCTGCAGGTATGTCGTTATGTTGAATAACATCAACTATTTCCTGCTCTCTGCCGTGCAGCAGTATGAATTGTATTGCTTCTGGGCACAGATTGTCGGCATAACTTGCGACTTTGGAAATTTCCGCGTTGTTGCCTCTTTTTAATAAGGCGGTTTGCGCAGAAACAAAAAGCTGGGGCTTCAATTTCAGCCAAAGTTCAATTGCTTTAGAATCTCCGCGTTGAATGACTGCCAGCTGCTCATCTTCGGTTAGGTTGTATCCTGCGTGTTTGATGATGTTAAAAAGCTGGTCAAAAGAGCCCTCTCGAATGATTTTAAGCTCATTCATTTTATACAGCCATGTTTTGTGCAGCCATATTTTAAGCTGAAAAAATAATACTTTTAACATAATGATATAATTTTAGTGAAACAATAATAAAAAAACACGACTGCATTATAACAGCAGCCGTGTTTTTGTCAAGTTTTTGTTCGTCTAGATTATACCAATCAGGCTTTGCTTTATTTCTTCGGCAATATCCAGCTTGTAATAATTTTTGTTAGAGATGTTGACCGGATAATATTCGGAAATTCCCAAGGCAAAAATGTTTGACTGCTGGTTGATAAAATCTCGGCTTAAATTTATGGCATCAGCGCTGGAAATTAAATATTCCTTAAAATCGCTGATAGAATTTTTGGCATCGTTGACAAAGTTGTTATGTTCGCTGAAAATGCGTGAAAATTCGAAAATTGTGAAAATCATCGCAATGATTAAAGCCGAAGTTATGCCGCCGATGTAGATGCTGCAAAATACCCATATTAAAAATATGGCGACTAAAGCAAACAGCTTAAACGGCAGCGCTACCAAAATATATTTGAACTTGTGGCGTAAAATCCAAACATAAAAAGCAAAAAGCAAACTTGCCGATATCATAATTATCAGGCTTTGCGCTAGATTTGTACTGATATAGGCAATGAAAAATTCGGTTAAAACAAGCATGGCAATGCTGAATAAAACATAGCCGATGTTTTGCATTAAACGATATTTCTTTATTTGTTTTTTAGCACCTTTTTCAAAAATCCGCTTAGCTTTTTTAATTTTAAGATTGTTGGCGGCGTTAATTTCAAGCCGAGTAGCCTTTTTAGCAAACAAGCTGCTTAAACCTTTCTTTTCACTCTTAGTGAGTTTGGAGTTTTTCAGGTTTTTCAACACCAGCAAACTGCGATTATTATCCCGTACCAAATCCAAAGCGTTTTTGCGGAACAGTTCGAGCAGCTGCGCTACAAAAGCGATGCGGTCATATTTGCCGACGGCGATATTGCGCGCCAATGCACCGCTGTAGGAAGGTTTGTATTTGCTGCGTTTTTCATTTTTCAAGCTGATAAGCGAGAGAATGAAAGAAATTAAAATCGTGGCAAAACCGACGGAACCATAAACAATATTGCCCCAATCTATCAAAAACGAGGTCATATTTTTATCATAATCTTTGATAAAAACATTGCGGTTCATTACAGTTATGATATCCATTTTTTCGCCGTTCAGCAAAGGTGTGACGTTGGAAAACGCTAACACGTTTTTAGCCAACGGAAATACATTGGTGCGTTGATTGGTGGTGTTTCCGCTTTTTCCGACCAAAGCCAAAGCATCTTTAAATGAATAACCGTCCGGCAAAGTAACAATGGCGTTTGCCGAAGTGATAAAAGCATTCAGCGGCTTGCCGGTTAAGTTCCAATTTAAGAATATCATATTATTGTAGGTTTGCAGCTTATTGTTTATCATATAGCTGAATTTATAAGTGTAAACCCCAGGTTCCAGCGGCTGATTATATTTAGGCTTGAGCAAAATGTTCTGCCCGTTTTCTTCGGCAATATACGGAACTTTTATCCCGTTTACGGTTACTTCATTCAGCAAAATTTCTATGCGGTGTTCATGCTTACGCTGATAGCCGGTGAATTTTGGAAAAATACGCTCCAGCCCTTTGGCAAATTTTTTGCCGTTTGCAACAATGGTTATAGTGTCTTCAACCTGTATATAGCCATTTGATTGAATGTCTATGTAACTCATAAAATAGGGAATGTGCTCCATTGCCGGTGCAAGAATCTTGCGACCGCTCGGCAAAGTTACGCTGACAGTCGGCGTTTTTTCTTCTTGCGGAGCGGCTTGCTCCTCCATAGGTGCTTTTACAAAAAAGCGTGTAGCCGAAGCTGCGGCTTTTTGCTCTTGCTCGTTTACATCTTCGGCGCCTTCGTTTAATTTCTTTTTATCGCCTTCCTGAAAAGCTTTGAGGGTTTCTTCATAAATTTTTTCAAAAGTGCTTTTCTTTTTTTCTTTTTCCTGTTCATAAAATTCCGGCGGCGGCACCACATTGGTAGAAGACGGCTTATCCCACTGGATATTTTTATCCATTGGAGTTTGGGCAACTTCTTCGAATCTTTTTTTGAAAAACTCGCGGACGGCTTCTTGGTCGTTAGGGTCAGGCATTCCCGGCGGCAATTCCAACGGATTTTTAGCTTTGTTTTTATTTTGTGCTTGTCTCGCCTCGTATTCCGGCAAACCAGCTAGAGGAATCACCGATGCTGCGGCAGAACAGGCAACACTGCAAAGTGCTAAACCCAAAAACACAGAAAAAAACTTATTCATAATGCGTCCTTAATGTTTACAAATAAAATAGTTTTGTTTAATATAACGACTAAAGATTAAAAAAGTTATAAGGAGATAAATTATGAAACAAAAAGTTGCCGCTGTTATTTTAGGTGCCGGAAAAGGCACTCGCATGCACTCCGATAAACCAAAAGTTTTGATGCCGGTTTGCGGAAAATCTATGATTAAGCGCATTATTGACACGTTGGAGAGTATTCCGGTAGATGAAATTGTTACAGTAATTTCTCCGGACGGCAAAGACGTGGCAAAAGAAGTTGCGCCATATAAAACCTGTGTGCAGGAATTGCAGCTGGGCACCGGACACGCCGTAAACTGCGCTAAAGACTTTTTAAAAGACTTTGACGGCACGGTTTTAGTAATTTTCGGCGATACGCCGCTGATTACGCGCCGTACTTTTGAACGCGCTATTGAAAAGGTTGAAAGTGGGTACGCCGTTGTGGTTTTGGGTTTCCGCCCGCAAGATCCGGCTCGTTACGGACGTTTGGTTATGAACGGCGATGAACTGGAACGCATTGTGGAATATAAAGACGCCTCGGACGAAGAACGCGCTATTGATTTTTGCAATTCAGGTTTTATGTCTTTCAGCGGCAAGCATTTGTTCAACATTCTTTCCCAAATCGGCAATAAAAACGCTTCCGGCGAATTTTATTTAACCGATGCGGTGGCGGTTGCTAAGCAAATGGGGCTGAAATGTTCGGCATTTGAAGGCGATGCAGAAGAGGTTGCCAGTGCAAACACATTGGAAGAATTGGCAAAATTAGAGGAATATTGCAGAAAGAATCGTTAATGGAACGTTTTTTTAAACTTTTATATTACTACTGTTTGGGGCTGCTGGTTTTTATTACCGTGTATATGGTGGCGGTTTTGGCGGCTGCGCCGAAAAATGATGCTTTGAAACGCGGCTTTATTCCTTGTACGGAAGCGTTTGTTACAAAAGTGTCTGATTGCGAGCGCGGTAGTTTGAGCTGTATCGCCGGCGGAATTTGGCAGGATACAAAATGCAATTTGTATGTTATTTTTGACGGGGCAGGGGCGTGGATACGCGGCAAACAGCCGACGCCGTGGGCAAACTATTTGTTTGAGCCTAAGGCTCCGGCGGAGATTGATGCGGAAAATCCATATATCGGCGTTGTTGCTGACGATGTCGGTGTTTTGGAAAGCCAGCGCCGCTTTTTAGAGGCTCGCCAGCAAGAGCTTGATGCTGCTAAGCAGCGCAATTTGCATTTGGATAAAAATGTTTTGGCAACAGAAAATGCAGAACAAGACCGTAAATATAAAGTTGAAGAAACACCGGAGCCAACAGAACAAACCGGTGATTCAAACATAGATGACGAGGCGTTTTTAGAAGATTTTTCTGAGCAGGGCGAAAAGATGGAAAAGGCTGAAACTCCTGTTTCAGAAACTGAAAAAGCTAAAGCTTTGCTTAAACAAAACGCTCAAAAAAGCATAGAACAAAAAGGAGTAAAAAATGACAAATAAAATGCCGGCATGGGATTTAAGCGATTATTACACAAGTATTGAAGACCCGAAAATTGCTGCGGATTTGGAAGAATACCGCCAAGGCACGGAAGAATTTGCCAAACGCTATAAAGGCAAATTGGCAGAGCTGTCGGCAGAAGAATTTTTGACAGCGGCAAAAGATATTGAGCGCCGTTCTAAAATTGCCAGCCGTTTGGGCGGTTTTGCCTATCTAAATATGGTTACGCAAATGAAAAATGTGGAAGCCGTAGCGTTTTATCAGGATATTCAGGAAAAACTGACGGATTACTGCAAGCCGGCAATTTTCTTTTCATTGGAATTTAACGCATTGCCGGACGCCAAAATAGATGAATGGCTGCAAAATAAAGATGTGGCGTTTTATAAATATTGGATAAAGCGTATGCGCAAGTTCAAGGATTATGAGCTTTCGGAGCCGGTAGAAGAAATTTTGATTGAAAAATCTTTGACTTCTTCCGAAGCTTGGGTGCGTTTGTATGAAGAAACATCTTCTCGTTTGGTGTATACGGTAGACGGCAAAGAATATAACGACGCCGAGCTTTCTAAGCTGATGTTGGATAAAGACCCGAAAACCCGCGAAAAAGCTGGCAAAGAGCTGAACCGCGTTTTGAAAGAAAACGGACATCTTATGACATTTATTTATAATATGGTGATAAAAGACAAAGCCATAGAAGATGAAAAACGCGGCTTTAAAACTCCGGTTTCTTCTCGTAATTTGAGCGAAGATGTCAGTGATGAAACGGTTGAAGTTTTGGCACAGACCGTGAAGAAGCACTATAAAGATATTTCAGAGCGTTTTTATAAACTGAAGGCTAAATGGCTGGGTGTAGAAAAAATTGCATATTGGGACAGAAACGCACCGCTGCCGTTTGCCAATGACACCACATACAGCTGGGACGAGGCAGTGCAGATTGTGCTGAACGCCTATAAAGAATTTTCACCGAAACTGTATAATATTGCTAAAGATTTCTTTGACCACAATTGGATAGATGTTCCGCCACGCGACGGCAAGCGCAGCGGTGCTTTTTGCAGCGGACCGATTTGCGATGAGCACCCGTATTTGATGCTGAATTTTGTGGGCAAACAAAATGATGTTTTAACTTTGGCTCATGAACTGGGACATGGTTGCCACCATCAGCTGCGTTTGAAAAACGGCGAGCTGAACGAGCATTCCCGTATGACTTCGGAAGAGGTGGCTTCTGTGTTCGGTGAAATGATGGTATTTCAATCCATGCTGCGCAATTTGAAAGACGACAAAGCTAAACTGTGTCTGATTGCCTCGAAAGTCGGCGATATGATTAACACCGCCATTCGGCAGATTGCTTTTCACTTTTTTGAAACCCGCGCCCACAATGAACGCAAAAACGGCGAAGTTTCGGAAGAGCGTCTGTGCCAAATTTGGCTTGAGGAAATGCGCGACAGTTTGGGCGACTATGTGGAAGTAACTGATGACAGCAAGCATATTTGGTCTATGGTCGGGCACTTCTTTTTCCTGCCGTTCTATGTTTACGCTTATTCATTTGCCGACTGCTTTGTAAACTCCTTGTATCAGGTCAGCCAATCCGGCAAGGTGGAAAATTTTGCCGACAAATATTTGGATATGCTTTCTAAAACCGCTTTGGAAGACTATGACAAGATTTTAGCTCCATTCGGCTTAAATCCGAATAGTCCGGATTTTTGGGAATATGGTTTGTCTCTGATTTCATCGTATATTGATATGTTGGAAGAGCTGGATAGCAAGGTAGG
>CAVEOB010000045.1:0-744 GCA_963617265.1 Mediterraneibacter gnavus | reverse complement strand
GGTAGGAAAACTCAGCTAGCTGGTATCTGCTAGGGATTTTTGCGCTCGTGTACTAATTTGTACACGTCGCTTAAAAATTCCGTCGCATCTACGCACGCTATCCGAGTTTCCGCAAGCCTATTGTGTATGCGGCGCAAAAAAGTTAATGTGTATTAGCCTCATTATCCGAGTTTCCGCAAGTGAGAGTATTTTGTAGTGCTTGTGTACTAGTTTGTACACGGTGCTTAAAAATTCCGTCGCATCTTTATTATATTGATAACGAAAAAAGCCATTTTTTAAAGGCGTAATATGAAAAAGCAAAATATTTTTATAGATTTTGATGGTACGATTTGTTTTGATTATTTTTGGAGATCTGCTCCAAAGGAAATAAATAAAGCAATCGTAAAGTTTCTTTTTCAAGATAATGTCCAGCTAATTGATAATTGGATGAGAGGGAAAATTTCTTCTGAAGAAGTTATTAAAAATATTTCTCAAAATACGGGAATAAATTATACATTGATATGGGATATTTTTGTAAAAGATTGCAAAAATATGTATGTTAGACCAGATATTTTACAGGCTATTTCTAAGTGTAATGTGAATAATAATACCATCTTGATAACAGATAATATGGATTGTTTCAATCGTTTTACAAATCCTCAAATACAATTTGAAAAATATTTTTCATATATCTTTAATTCTTATGATTATGGCGTCTTAAAAGATGATGCTCTCAATAAATGTCTATTTAAAAAAGTTATTGAT
>CAVEOB010000044.1:0-10731 GCA_963617265.1 Mediterraneibacter gnavus | reverse complement strand
CGTGTTCTGACTATACATATACTACATTATCCGACACCAAGAACGCCACCTCGTGTGACCCAGGCTGCGGCGAAGCCACGAGATACAAATGTAAAGACGGATACACCTATTCTAATGGGAGCTGTATAGCTACACCGCAATGTACAGATATTGCGGCAACCAGCACACGCGATATCATATCAAAAGATTATGCAACAAAAGAGGCGACAGCCCAAACCATTTCTACTGATGCCGTATTAGCCTGCGGTGCTGGAGATGCTCCTTCAGGTTCTTTATATGATTATAACTATACAATCAGCAATAACAAAGTTGTTTTAACTAGCGGCGCTTCGTTTCTGTATAAAAAACATACTGATGGTTTATATTATGTAAACCTTTCTGGGTATGAATGTACGCAATATCAATGCAGCTCGTTAGTAGATGAAGGTTTTTACGCTGGCTTATTTGGAAATAATGGAAATTATTGTTGTAAAGCTAATGCAATAACAAGCCAGTCTTCAACGCTTAGTGATTTGCAAAATTCCAGCAAATGCAAAACTATGCCTAGTGTAACGCCTAAAAAACATCATAGCTTATATTATGTATGCAATAGCGGTTATACTTTAAACGGTACAAAATGCACTAAAGCAGGTTCATATTCTTGTCCGGATGTTTACAAGTTAAGTGGAACCACTTGTGTATCTACAAAAACAGAATGTCCAGAGGGATATGAATATTACGGACCGTCTGGAACAAACAAATATGCATGTGTTAAAACTGTATACACCTGCCCAACAAATTTTGAGTATACTTTGTCTGGTAATAAATGTTTGTGCAATAATTTATCAGCTTGCTCGGATTATGGATTGCAGAATCAATCTTCGGCTAATTGTGGCTATGGTACTACTTTCGTACAAGATACAGTTCACAAGACAGATGACTATAATAACATCTGCGGTATATGTAAACTTTCCACAGGTGAAGTAACATTTGCCTTTAATAACCAAGAATGCCCTATTTCAGGTTATAAAAATAGAGTTGCTTGGGTAGAAGATGGTGTGGTTAAATATAAAGACCCTTCAAGCAATACTGTTACAGTGCCATATAGAGATGAATATGTTGTGTTGTCATATGTTCCGGCAAGCAGTGATTTAAATCAGCTGGTTTATGAACAATACATAATGAAAAGCGGTTCATTAAAAGTTTGCGCTTTGAGCTATTCGTTATCTACATATAGTTCTTTTGAGCATCGCCAAGGTATATGCTTGACAGACCAAGGTACACAGTTAAAAGACAATGGTATTGGTGCCGTAGGAGGATTGTCTGATACAACGTTGTTCCCATCTGCATCAAATAGCAATCAACAAACTGTGAACAACTTAGGTGATATGCGCTCAAGATGGGTTCGTGTAAATTCTGTTACCAGTGGAGATACATATACTGTTAACGTGAGATGTCAAAAGGGCTATACTGGCAGCAGTAACACTATATGCTACTATGGCTGGATGGGAAGAGTAAGCGGACAGCAAAGCTGTAATTAGATTATATTACTGATATTTTTCAAAAGGCGGGGTGGTTTTATCCCCGCCTTTTTCTTACTCTTTTATACTACTTTTTTATCTAACAATTCTTGAGCGTGAGCGTTAGCGAACTGTCTCGAGAATCCAGTATAGTATATCTAAAACTGTACATCTGAAAAACTGACAATTACTATTTATAGATTAAAATTGACAATACAATGATTATTGTATATACAAAAATAGTCGGCTGAAAGCTAGCCGACAAATTACCTAAACTGAAAGGGGTTAAACCGTATCTTTAACTCATTTCTGAGTTTAGGATAGCTTATTTTTGTATAAAAGTCAATACTTTTATCAATATAAGTGCGGTTTTCCCCTTTCCAACAACGAAAGGAAAAGGCTCTATTTAGGTAATATTATACAGTTTCAACAAAGAAATAAAAGTTAGTTTACGCCGCTGGCTTTTTGCAGTCGTACTCGCTAGTACGGCAAACAAGAGTTAGCAAGTAAAATGACTTTTAGACTTTGCCCTTCGGGTCAACTTTTGTTTGACATCTATTTTGTCAACAAGACTTGCCAATACTATTTGTATTGGCTGCGTTTGTCTTCGCTTATCTGTCTAAACAAAAGTTGATTGAAATTATATAATATTACCTAAATAGAGCCTACAATGAGAATACATATTATTCTGATTATTCGGAAACACCGAATTTTCTTATCTATACGCTATAAATAAGAAAATTGACGGCGGGAGTCATCTCGCCGTTTTTTAATATATCCGCTTAAAAAAATGGCAACAAATACCAAGCCTGCTTCCCCACTATTTTTCATCTGAGTTGATGACAATTATAGGGCGAGGTTACTATAGATTGCTTCGCTATGCTCGCAATGACGATAGAATGGGGCGAGGGGAAATGAAAAATCAGAACCGTTTGCCGTATTGCAGAAGTTTGTTACGGACAAAGCCGCGCAAAGAAACTTCCGGACGGGCGCCGTAATGGCTGATGATTTCCGATGCGGCGATGCTGCCAATCATGGCGCAGGTTCCCAAACTGCGTTTGTTAACTAAGCCAAACAAGAAACCAGCGGCGTACAAATCTCCTGCTCCGGTGGAATCTACTACGGTTTCAGGCTTTACAGGCTCGGCTTCAACAAAAATTTTCACCCGACCGTTTACCACTACCGAACCTCGTGAATCTCGGGTGATGGCGGCAATTTTTACCATAGGCTTAACTAAATCCAAAGCCGCGGAAAAATCTTCGGTTTCAAACAGGGCTTTCAGCTCCATTTCGTTGGCAAAAAGCAAATCCACATGATTTTGAATCAAATCCAGCATATGGTCGCGGTGAGAAGAAACACAGTAACGGTCAGAAACCGTAAAAGCAACTTCGCGTCCATGCTTATGCGCCAGCTCGCAGGCTTTTAGCACAGCCTCGTGCGCCATCGGCTCGTCCCACAGATATCCTTCAATAAAAATTATTTTAGACTCACTGATAAGCTTTTCATCGATGTCGTCAACCGAAAGCCGGCGGGACGCTCCTAAATAGGTGAACATAGAACGCTGAGCGTCCGGCGTGACTAAAACAATACTGCGACCTGTCGCTGGTCCTTCTTCCAGCGGATTAGTAAAGCAGTCAATGCCGGCGGCGCCGATGTCGCGTTTGAAAATTTGACCAAGTTCGTCATCATGCACTTTGCCGATGAATGCGCAATCAGCCCCAAGCGACGCCATTCCGGCAACGGTGTTGGCAGCAGAGCCGCCGGAAACTTCGCGCTCCGGAATAATATCATTATATATTTTGCCAGCGTCGGCAGCTTCAACCAAAGTCATACAGCCTTTAGTCAAGCCGCGTTCTTTCAAAAAAGTGTCGCCGACTTTTGCCAGCACATCAACTATGGCATTGCCAATTCCCACTACATCATAAACAGTATCTTGCTCGCCCATTTTTATCCTCTCTAAATTTGTTTGTTTTTAACTCTATGCTTTATCCTCGTAAATTTCAAGCCGTTATACATGAAAAATCAGTCCGGCTATTGCGGAAATAATTATGTAAAAAATTGCGCTCTTTTTATAAAACCGCATGGTAATAACCAAAACCGCCAGCAATCCGGCTGTTTGATAGTCTATTATAGACTCTTTGGCAATATCCCAGCCGGCAAATAAAATAAGCGCCAGCACCGCCGGACGGATTCCGCCTAAAACGCGCAGAACGTTGGGATTATCCTTCCACTTGGTTAAAATTTTTGAAATGAGATATACCACAATTACCGACGGTGTTACCAAACTTAATGTTGTCCACAAACTGCCAAAAACTCCGGCAGCTTTGTAACCGGCGTAGGTTGCCATATTTATGCCGACCGGTCCAGGGGTTGACTGTGAAACGGCAATCATATCCGTAAGCTCTTTGGCGGTGAACCAATCGTATTGCTCGGTTAAATCATATAAAAACGGTACGGTAACCAAGCCGCCGCCCACGGCAAAAAGTCCGATTTTGAAAAATTCAAAAGCTAAAATTAAATATGTCATTTTTTCCTCGTGTAGTTTGGAATAAACGCGCCTGCCGCCGCCAAGATGACAATTACGACTGCCGATAAGTTAAAAAACAGCAGCAGCGCGGCAGCTAAGCCGAAAATAAGGTAGTCGCGGAAATTGCAGATTCCTTTTTTCCACATGCCGATAACAGTGTCTATGATTAAAGCGATAACGCTGACGCGGATACCGTCAAACGCCCACTGCACATATTGGTTGTCCATATATTGCCGGAGCAGCATGGCTACCAGCAAAATAATGACTATTGACGGAGAAATTACTCCGAGGGTCGCCCAAATCATACCCCAAAAGCCGCGCAGCTTATAACCGATGAATGAGGCGGCGTTTACGGCGATGATTCCAGGGGTGCACTGCCCGATGGAATAATAGTTCAAAAGTTCTTCTTCACTGACCCATTTCCTTTTTTCCACAGCTTCGCTTTTCAAAATAGGCAGCATGGCGTATCCGCCGCCAAAGGTGAAAATCCCCATTTTGAAAAAAATACTGTATAAATCCCATAACCTGACCATTTGGCTATATTTCCTTTGCTTTTTAGTTTTGCTTATTATATAACAGGAATAAGGCTGTAATGCAAGCATTTTTATGAGGGGATAATGATTGTTGGATTTGTAAGAGAACGTCCGGCTTGGGAATATAGGGTGGCAATTGTCCCCCAAACCGTAAAACAGCTTATTGCCGGCGGGCATCAGGTGTTTGCCGAAGTCGGCGCCGGAGAGAGAGCCGGTTTCAGCGATGAACAATATATCAATGCTGGTGCGGTTATGCTCAACGCCGCCGAGGAAGTTTATGCAAAAGCTGAATTTATGGCAAAAATATGGGCGCCCAAGGAAGAAGAATATAATTATCTGCATGAAAATTTATGGGTGCTGGCGCATTTTGAAAGCTATAAGCATCCGGAACTGCTGGCGGTTTGGAAAAAATATAAAATCAAGGCGCTGGCGTTGGAGAGACTTCCTAGACTGTCAAGAGTGCAGGATATAGACACGCTTACTTCCCAACATAATTTAGCTGGTTATAAAGCGGCGCTGCTGGCTATGGATATGCAGACTAGATCGGTGCCGATGATGATGACTGCCGCCGGTACGCTTATGCCGCTGAAAGCGCTGGTTATCGGCGCCGGAGTTGCCGGACTGCAGGCAATGGCTACTTTACAGCGCATGGGATCGCAAGTTTGGGGAACAGATGTGCGTCCGGAGGCGGAAGAACAGGTAAAATCGCTGGGGGCGCATTTTGTTGCCTCGCAGCCGGAGGAAATCAACAAAATTTTAGCAAGTAGCGATATTGTGATTGCAGCTGTTTCCATACTTAGCGAAAAAGTGCCGCAGGTGCTGTCAAAAGTGCAGCTGCAAATTCTGCCGCGCGGCGCGGTGGTTTTGGATATGGCGGGCGGTAATGTGGAAACAAGCATTAACGGGCGTCTGCTGGATAACGAGCACTATAAATTGCTGGCGGATTCACATTTGGCTTCTGATGTGGCGGAATCGGCAAGTAAGCTACATTCTAACAATGTTTATAATTTTATCAGGCGTTTTGAAGCATTGGAAAAAGATAAGGAAGTTTGGTCGCAAATTTTGTGGACACAGGCGGAGGAATAAAATGGACGATATTTATTTGCTTACGATTTTTATTTTATCAGCGTTTTTAGGCTATTTTACAGTGTGGCGCGTTTCTCCGTCTTTGCATGCGCCGTTGATGAGCGCCACCAACGCTATCAGCGGTCTGACTATTTTGGGAGGGATTGTTATTGCCGGACAGACGGCAGATACTAAAGTGCTGGTCATAAGCTTATGTGCGATTTTTTTGGCGGCAATAAATTTGTTCGGTGGTTTAGCGGTGACTATCCGTATGTTGGAACTGTTTAGAAAAAAGGAGAATAAAAATAATGATTAGCTCTTTGCTGTATTTGTTATCTGCCTTTTTGATGGTTGTGGCTATAGACTGCCTCTCGGCTCCGTCCAGAGTGGTGCGCGGATACCATATCGCTGCGGTTTCGGTCGGAATTGCGCTGCTAACCTGCCTGACTTTGAATATGTCCAGCAATGTGCTGTGGATTTTGCTGGTTTTGTTTGCGGGCGCTGTGGTCGGAATTTGGTTTGCCATGCGAGTGCTGCTTTCCACCTTGCCGCAAATGGTGGCTTTGCTGAATGGGGTAGGCGGTTTGGCGTCTGCGTTGATTATTTGCTGTCCGTTCAAGAATCCTAAAGAAAATATTTTAGAAACGCTGTGCGTGATTATCGGCTTAATGACTTTCAGCGGCTCAATGGTGGCTTTTGCCAAACTGCACGGCTGGCTGCGCCGCAACATTGATTGGTTTAAATGGCTGAGCGTGGTTTTGGAGGTTCTGCTGCTGGTTAATGCCGTATATTTTGTGCAGACAGACCAAGGTTTTGCCGGAATTATGGTGCTGGCGCTGTTGGTCGGTGTGTGCAGTACAATGCCGATTGGCGGCGCGGATATGCCGGTGGTTATCTCTCTCTTGAATTCGTTTTCTGGCTGGGCGGTGGTGCTGGTCGGCTTAATTTCCGGCGATTTATTGCTGATTATTACCGGAACATTGGTTGGCGCCAGCGGCACTATTTTGTCTTATGTAATGAGCAAGGCAATGAACCGTTCGCTGTTAAAAATTATTTGGCCTAATCATAAAAATATTGAAAAAAGCAGCACGTCCGGCGGGTTGGTGCGCACCGGTTCGGTCGAGGAAGCCGCTTTTATTATGGCTAATGCACGCAAAGTGATTGTGGTTCCGGGGTTTGGTATGGCGGCGGCGCATGCGCAGATTGCCTTGAAAAATATGGCAAATGTGCTGACTGAAAAATATGGAGTTGACGTGCGCTATGCAATTCACCCCGTGGCAGGGCGTATGCCGGGGCATATCAATGTGCTGTTAGCCGAAGCGCAGGTTCCGTATGAGCAGATTTATGCAATGGAAGATATTAACCCTGATTTTGAAACTGCCGACGTGGTGTATGTAATCGGGGCTAACGATGTGACAAATCCTTTGGCAAAAACTGATGAAAATTCGCCTTTATACGGTATGCCGATTTTAGAAGTTTCCAAAGCTAAAACCGTGTTTTTTGTAAAACGCTCAATGGCTACCGGATATTCGGGAGTAGACAATCCGCTGTTTTATTCTCCGAACACAATTATGCTGTTTGGCGACGGCAAAAAAGTTACGGAAGATATTGTAAAAGATTTGGAAAAATAAATTATATATAAAAAAATAAAGACCGACTTTATTTAATAAAGTCAAGGTCTTCAATTTTAGAGCGTGAAAAAGCTAGAAAGGATAGTGATCCTCAGGCGTGCCAGTCTTCTTGTCGTCCGGCAGAATTCCAGCAGCATCTACGATGGCGTGGATTCCGGCGGCGATAGGCTGACGCATCTTGTTAAAAAACTCTCTGCTCTTGTCTGTGTGCTTTGCAAAAATAATGCAGCTCATAACTAAATAATTTATGTTAAAATAATACTGAAAACTTTTTCAGTATAGCACATTTTAAAAGATTGGCAATAAAAAAATACCTGCATTCTCTTAAAAAAGAGAAAAACAGGTATTTTTTGGCTATTCCTCGATGAATTTGAAGCCACCGGCGGAATATACCGTAGTCTTTGGAGTTTCTTGAGGTTCAATGAACTTTTCGAATTTCTCCTCAACCTTGTCCTTAACTTTGCCTGCGGCGGATTTTACACCCGTCACAACCTTGGCTAAGGTGGTTTGCTTTGTCTCTGCGTTGGTCTGCAACCCGAGATTTTCTACAAAATCTGCGGGAGCTGCTGTCAATGCCTCGTACCGTTCAAAATTTCGGACAGAACTCTTGATAACGATGTGAGCGACGCTTTGCCCTTTCAGCACGTCTGCCCAAAGAGGCGACTTGGCAAGATAGCTTTTACCATTGGTAAAAGCTATCTTGACGCCGTCAGCTGCCACAGAGGTTGAATCCACCTGCAGCAACTCTTTGGTATAGTCTCGGTTGGCAACAATGCCGCTGAAAGATGATTTCTCATCTTTGCCTTTGTAAGAGACTATTTTGTAATCTCCTACACCGTTGTCCTTGAGCTCGAGATACTGTTCAGCGCTGATGATGGCAGAAGAACCGTCAATACCATATGCCGTGAAAGAATATTGCTTCTTCGCAAAACTCTTAACCGGCACAAACGTCTGAGCGCTGGCAGCAACAGACACCAAAACAAACACTACGAAAAATAAAACCTTCTTCATAATCACTAAAATTTAATAGATGGGTACTTGGAAAGCTTTTATTTTCGCGATAATAATTGCAATAAAAGGTTTCCATAATAATTTTTTAACTATAATTAGGTTAACACAAATTTTGTTAGTTTACAAGAGGCTGAATAGCGTTTTTTTAGTATAATTCAATCAATGTGAAAATATTGCCTGTTGTTTTTGTGCAAAAAAATCAGATAAAGTGCAGAAAAGGGGTTGACTCTGAAAAATATCCCGCCTATAATCCGCTTAATTTTGAAAAGTGGTGATCAACTTTTTGAATGTAATAGTTAATTGAAAGTAAATGGAGATTAAATTTGGCTCGTATAGCTGGTGTAAACATTCCAAGTGCCAAAAGAATTGAAGTCGCATTGACCTATATCTTTGGTATTGGTAGAAAATCTGCTCAAGATATTTGCGCAAAATCAGGAATTGACATGAACCGCCGTGTTAGTCAGCTTTCTGATGAAGAAATCATGAAAATCCGCGAAGTAATTGATAACGGATACCTTGTAGAAGGCGAACTCCGCCGTGAAGTTGGTACCAACATCAAAAGATTGATGGACTTAGGTTGCTATCGTGGTTTGAGACATCGTAAAGGTCTGCCTGTTCGCGGTCAGAGCACAAAACAAAATGCTCGTACCCGTAAAGGTAAACGTAAAACCGTTGCGAATAAGAAGAAATAAGTGAGGTAAGTGCAAATGGCTAAAGCAATTCTGAAAAAGAAAAAAGAAAAAAAGAATATCACTTCCGGTGTAGCTCACGTTGATTCTTCTTTCAACAATACAAGAGTTACAATTACGGATGCTCAAGGCAATACCGTATCTTGGTCTACTGCTGGCGCTCAAGGTTTTAAAGGTTCTAGAAAATCTACTCCTTACGCTGCTCAGGTTGCCGCTGAAGAAGCTGGCAAAAAAGCTCAAGAAAATGGTATGAAAACTTTGGAAGTAGAAGTTAAAGGTCCGGGGTCAGGCAGAGAATCTGCGATTCGTGCATTACAGGTAATCGGTTTTACTATCACAACAATCCGTGATGTAACCCCAATTCCTCATAATGGTTGCCGTCTGAGAAAAAGACGTCGCGTCTAGTTATTATTTGGGCACAGGTCTTGCAAAAGACCTGTTGCCGTGTTTTTTTTATATGTACATATAACTTATCAAGAAAAGGACAAAACCGGTGATTCAAAAGAATTGGCAAGAACTTATTAAACCAACTAATTTGCAAGTTACTCAAGATGAAACAACTCATAAAGCAAAAATAGTGGTTGAACCTTTAGAGAGAGGCTTCGGCTTAACTTTAGGTAACGCGTTGAGAAGAGTTTTACTGTCCTCACTGCAAGGCGGTGCTGTCTCCGCTATTAAAATTGACGGTGTTTTGCATGAATTTTCTGTAATTCCTGGCGTTCGCGAAGATGTTACAGATATTGTTCTGAACATTAAAGAGCTGGCTGTTGCCGTACACTCTGACAGCGCAAAAACAATGACATTGAAAGCCGAAGGACCTTGTGTGGTTACAGCGGCTATGATTGAAACCGGTCATGATGTTGAAATTATGAATCCGGACCACATTATCTGCACATTGGATGCCGGTGCAAAAATCAATATGGAATTAACTGTTACCACTGGTAAAGGTTATGTTCCTGCTTATAACAGCAAATCAGCAGATGCTCCTATCGGCTTGATTGCCGTTGATGCTATTTATTCTCCGGTTACAAAAGTTTCTTACAAAGTTGAAAACACTCGTGTTGGTCAAATTACTGACTATGATAAATTGACTATGAATGTTGAAACAAACGGCGTGGTTTCTCCTGAAGATGCAGTTGCTTTAGCAGCTCGTATTCTGCAAGACCAATTGAAACCGTTTATTAACTTTGACGAACCGGAAAGCGAATCCGAAGATGTTCACGAAGAACTGCCGTTTAACCGTAACTTGCTGCGTAAAGTTGATGAACTTGAATTGTCTGTACGTTCGGCAAATTGCCTGAAAAACGATAATATCATCTATATTGGTGATTTGGTTCAAAAAACAGAAGCAGAAATGCTGCGCACTCCAAACTTTGGTCGTAAATCTTTGAACGAAATCAAAGAAGTATTGGCTAAAATGGGTATCCACCTCGGTATGGAAACTCCGGGTTGGCCGCCTGAAAATATTGAAGAGTTGATTAAGCGTTGTGATGAACACTTCTAAAATCGCGCCTAGCGGTGCATCTAGCACCTAAAACTGCGAAAGAGAGAAAATTCACGTACTTCTGTGTACGCTAAAATTTTCTCTCTTCTTGTTTCAGGCACTATCTACGCCGTTAGTTGCAATTTTATATTTATTTGATTGAGATTTTTTCTTATGTATTTCTGTGTACACCGCGAAAAAGTCTTGCGGCGTATTAAGCTCATTATCCGAGTTTTTAGAAAGTTAGCGCAACGCGTCTAACAGCACATCTAAAGGCAACTTACGTTCATTCA
>CAVEOB010000043.1:478-10862 GCA_963617265.1 Mediterraneibacter gnavus | reverse complement strand
CGTTTCGGTATTCTTTGGGGAGAAAAAAATGAAATCTGTCGACACATCTATTCATCATTATTTTTTTCCGAATATAAATGAAGAAGGGTGGAAATTTGTCAGCGTTTTAGCTTTTATCTCAGTGCTTTTTTCGCTTATGTGGTTTCCGCTTGGCTTTTTTTTGTTTTTATTGACTGTTTGGTGCTTTTACAGTTTCCGCGACCCTGTTAGGGTTACTCCGGTTTTATCCGGTGCGGTTATTGCGCCTGCCGATGGTCATGTTGTGGCAATAAACCGAGAAAAAGGTCCAGACGCCTTAGGTCTTGACCGTAAAAATTACACAAAAGTAAGTATATATATCAGTCCTTTTGATGTAAATATTAACCGCGTGCCGCTAAAAAGCACCGTAGCTAAAATTTTTTATGACGCTGGTCAAAAATTTTCCGGCTCAACCACAAAAAACGACATCAAAAATGAAAGAATGCTGATTGCATTTAAACACAGCAGCGGCATTGAGCTGATATTGCAGCAGACAGCTTTGTTTTGCAGTAAACGTATTATTGCCAATTTGAAAAAAGGCGATGAATTTGTTGCCGGACAGCGTTTTGGCTTTATTCGTTTCGGCGGATATGTTGACTTGTATCTGCCAGAAAAAATAGAGCCGCAAGTTTGTGTCGGACAATATTTAATCGGCGGCGAAACCATTGTTGCCGATATAAAATCAGATGCTCCCCGCCTTGAAGGAGAAATAAGATAATGGCTAAAAACTATCAAAACAACCGCTCTATTACCGTTCGCGGCGGCATAAAAAAGAAAGCAATCGGTAAATTTAAAGAAGTTCCATTTCGTAAAATGGCGCCAAACATAGTTACCTTGATGGCTTTGTGCTCCGGCGTCACCACCATAAAATTCGCAATTATGCAAAATTGGACATTTGCTATTGTCTGCTTGTTTTTAGCATGCGTTTTTGACGGTTTGGACGGACGCGTTGCCCGCAAGCTTAAAGCATCTTCAAAATTCGGCGCAGAATTAGATTCACTTTCAGATTTTGTAAGTTTCGGCGTGGCTCCGGCAGTTTTGATGTATCAATGGTGCCTAAACAGCATTCCGCATTGGGGCTGGATTTTTACTTTGATGTTTGCCGCCGGTATGGCTATGCGTTTGGCACGCTTTAACACTATGCTGGAAGATGCAACCGTTCCTGAATATTGGTCGCACTATTTTGTGGGCGTTCCGGCACCAATGGCAGCAGCAATTGCCGTTATGCCTTTGCTGATTTCATTTGATTATCCTGAATATGACTTTATTTTGCGTAACAAATATCTATGCAGTGTTATTATGCTTTTGGTAGCCTATTTAATGGTTAGCCGGATTCCGACGCTGTCGCTCAAAAAAACCCGCATTAACGCCGATTATTTTCTGCCGCTGATGGTTTTGTTTGCTTTGTTTGTAAGCTGTTTGCTGACACAACCATGGCTGACTTTAGGTTTGTTTACTTTGGGCTATTTGCTGACAATACCGTTTACAGTCATCAAATTTTTGCATGACAAGCACGCTTACGAAAAGAATCTGGCTGCGGCTAAAGAAAATAAAGAATAAGCTTTAATTCTTGAAAAAAAGACCTCAAACGAGGTCTTTTTTTATTACATAACTCCGCCGGTATGCAGGCAATAGTCATGATTTTGCAGGTTATAGTTTTTATATACCTCGCACTCGCTGCAGACACAGCCTTTATCCTGATAAATGCAGTTACTCTTTTCAAATGCGCAGTAAAGTTTTTCATAATGCTGCATATTTTGCAAATTTTCCAGCGACTTAAAAAAATTCTCCGGCGCATTTTTAAGTTTGCAATGTTCCGTATATGACGGACAGGTCATACAGCGGCACAGCTTGATATTTTCGGTGGTTTTATCTACTTTTTGCATTTCTGCCTCCTTTTTATATTCAGCAAAAATATATGCGCTAAATTGTTTCAAAAAACCTGACCGAGAGTTCTATAAACGTTTAAATACACCGTTTTCCAGCGGCGGAAAATACGATATATACTCAGGGGAATCTTTTACGCTGTCCACTCGGGCAAATAACGAGCCTTTATATAAAGAAATTTCCAGCTGCCGCAGCTTATCTTCAGCACCTTCTGCTAAAACCAAAACATCGCCGCTCGGTAGATTGCAGACATAGCCTGAAACTCCGCCAATCTCTAAAACGCGACGCAGGGTCCAAAAGCGAAAACCGACGCCCTGAACCCTGCCGCTGACTAAAAAGCATTTGAGCATTATTTTTTACCGTGCAAAAATTCTTCTATTTCTAAAAGCTCATTTTTCACGCACTGACGGCTTTGCTCCGCCTCTTCATCGACACCCCAAGACTTACTTTGATATAATTCTTCCAAATAAGCCAGCTCAAACGCCTCTGAAGCGGTGATTTTTTTTTCGGCAAAAGCAAATGCCAGCAAAGGAGATTTTAAGCGCACAGCGGCTAAATAATAGGTTGTTAAGTTTTTTAGGCTCATCTTGTCTAAAATCTCGGTAAATCCGGCGCGGTTATTTTCATTTTGCGGCGGCGGAGTCAGACCGTCAGTCTCCTTTAAGGTGATTTTGAAACGATTGTTCAGCCATTTCAAAACCGGCAGCCATTTTTCCGTTTGCAGAGATTTAATTTCCTCATTGGCACTCCAAAACAAAATCACATCAGTAAAAGAAAACTCTACTAGTTTTTCTATCACTTCTGAACGATGTTCTTTTATTTCTTTTTCCGCTTGTTTAAAATCCAACATTATTTTACCAAACCTTTCAAAAGATTGCCGGCTTGATTGCCCAAATCTTTTACAGTGTCTTTGGTATCGGTCAAAGACTTTTTAACGGCGTCTTTAGTATCGGAATAGGTCTTGGAGGCGTCATTTTTAACACCGCCTTCAGCAGCTTTGAAATGGCTGGCGTATGATGTTCCCTGCAATGCCGTATGGCATGGAGAAGAATCTGCGCTCAAAATCATATCGCCGGCGTTATACAAGCCGCCAGTGGCAATAATGCCGACCACAGCTTTAGCGGTTTGAGTTTTATTTATGCCGACGCTTGGGTTAGACATAGTGCCGGAAATGCTCAGCAGCGAACCTAAAACCGAGGAAACGTTAGTATCGGTAATGCGTCCGGAGAACGGCTGCAAATCCAAGTCAATTTTTTCATTATAGAGGTTGACGCTGCCGTCAGCGACTACATAAAAATCGTTAGCATCAAAGGCAATGCCTTTCGGAAATTCTGCCACGCCTTTTTTAATATCGCTGCGAACCACCGCGCAATTTAAGTTCATATCTTTATTAACAATGTTTAATTTAAGGTTATTCAAAATTTGAACAATGATATTGCCCTGCAGACGCTCCAAGCTTTTTACATTCATCACAGACGGGTCAATAATTGCCACAACCTGACCGTCCATATTGGCTAAATATTGGTCGGTATCTGCGCCGGAAGTGTTAAGTTTGATGTTAAAGTCAGTTTTACCACCGCTTTTAACATACAAAACTTCATTGCCGGAGTTAGCAAAATCTTTATTCAGCTTTTGCAAAACAATGTTGCTGCCATTCAAATTAACAGCCATATTTTTAGCGTTGGCATTAAGAGTTGCGCTGCCTTTAATAACACCGTCACCGCCGCTGATATTCTTTATATCAGCTTTAAATACACCGTTTTTCAAAGTTAAATCGGTTAAAATATCAGTTAAAGCCATATCAGGCGTAATATTAACGGTTTTAAGGTCAATATTAACATCAGCATTTACTGATTTCAGCACATCATAAGGAATTGGAGTGTTCTTAATCAGCTCATTAGCCTTAGCTTCAGAAATTAACCAACTGTTTTCAGATGTTTTTGTTTCGCTGAACTCATATACATTCAAGTTATCGCTGGCGGCATTCAGCTTTAAATACGGTGTTTCACTGGTTAAATCAGCCGAAACATTACCATTTATTTTGTTTGATTTATAGTTAATTTCATAAGTGCCGTCAGAAGTCAGACCTTTAGAAATTCCCTTAACTCCGCCATCATAATTCAAAGTATAGCCTAAAGCATTTACCTGCAATGCAGCATCGACATCGTTATATTCAGAATTTTGAATTGATTTGAAAGAAGAGGTTGAGCCTTCGCCGGTAATTTGAATACCGGAAACCACAGTATCAAAACTCAAGGTAATCGGAGAATCAAAACTATCCATTCCAACGGCTAAATTTTTAATTTCTACGCTGTCTTTATCGCTGTAAAAAACATTTGTATCAGAGGTTTTAACTGTATTCACCACAATTTCTTTTTTCAAAAGCGGCAGCAAAGAAAACTGCACCTGAGCCTGACCGATTTGCGCCACCGGCTGATTATTTTCGGCTTGAGCAACCGAAACATCATTCAACTCTATGCTGGGCTTGAGTGAAACACCAATTTTCAAATCACCGTTGATTTTCACAATCATATTCGCATATTTCAAAGCCAAAGCTTCAATTTGCGGCTTATAGTTGTTAAAATTGGCTAATTTTAAAAAGGTAATTAAACCAATCAACGGAACAAAAATGATTATTGCTAAAACTATTAAAAATTTTTTCATTTTTTATACTCCAATCCAAAAAATTCACAAGCTTCTTTATAATACTTAGGCAATTCGGCGCAAATCACCGTTTTTTTACCATATATAGCCGATAAATCTATTTTATACGCATGTAAATATAGTTTATCCGCAACTTCTTTTAAACGGACGCGTTCCGTTCCATAATATTTATTATCTCCTAAAATAGGACAGCCCAATGCTTCAAGATGTGCGCGAATCTGATGAGTACGTCCGGTTAAAGGAGAAGCCGCCAATAAAGCATACTTTTTAGCAGCATTATCCAAAACTTCATAAGCTGTTACGGCTTTTTTACCGCCTTTAACAACTTCCATTTTTTCGCCGACCTTTTCTAAAGGCAGGTTGATTTCTCCGCTAAGCTGCTGCGGACAGCCGCGCACTAGTGCTAAATATGTTTTTTGCAGACTATGTTCGCGAAAAGCTTTGGTTAAAATATCGGCTGACTTACGGTTACGCGCTAAAAGCAAAATTCCGCTGGTTTCTTTGTCAATGCGATGCACCAACTTAGGTTTTTCGTTATTTTCAAACTTTAAAGCCTCTAAAAATCCGTCCACATGGCGGGTGGTATTGGTTCCGCCCTGCACAGCCAAGCCAGACGGCTTATTTAGCGCTATAATGTCTTTATCCTTATAAATAACTAAAGACATTATATAATCAGCGTCATTTTTACTGATATTCTCAGCTGTTTTAACGGCTTTTTCATTATCCAAAGGCGGCAAACGCAGCTCTTGACCGGCGGCTAATCGAGTAGAAGTTTCCGCTCTTTTGCCGTCAACCTTTATTTGCTTGGTACGCAGCAGCTTTTGCAGTCTGCCTAAGCTCAAAGACGGATATTCCCGCAAAAACCAACGGTTAAGCCTTATGCCGTCATCTTCAGATTTTATTTTAACAATTGTTACGCCTGACATTCTAAATTCCTTATTATAAAACTTAGGTTTATATAGCAAAATTTATTTAATTTATGATGAATTATGATGAACTTTTTTTCATTTTAGCTTGTTTTTCTTGACGCAGCTTATCAAAATATTCTATACGCTTTTTAATTTCCCGTTCAAAACCGCGGTCTACCGGATTATAATATTTTGAACGGCTCATTCCGTCCGGAAAATAATTTTGACCGGAAAAACCGTCTTCTAAATCCTGATCATAAATATAGCCGTCGCTGTAGCCTAAATTTTTCATCAGCTTAGTCGGAGCATTCAAAATATGCTTAGGCGGCATTAACGAACCAGTTTGCCGCGCTGCCGTTATGGCTTTTTGCATTCCTTTATAAACAGCTGCAGATTTCGGAGCAGTTGCTAAATAGGCGGTAAGCTGCATAACAGCCAATTCTCCCTCCGGTGAGCCTAATCTTTCATAGGTTTGGCTACAGGCTATGGCTTGACTTACGGCATTTGGGTCCGCCAAAGATACATCTTCAATAGAAAACTGCAGCAGCCGGCGCAAAATATAGCGCGGATCTTCTCCAGCCACCAGCATACGCGCCACCCAATACATAGCGGCATCAACATCTGAACCGCGCAAAGATTTATGCACGGCAGAAATCAAATTATAATGTCCGTCGCGTCCTTTATCATAAACCGGAGCCCGTGAGCGGATAATATTCAAAATCTGTTCTTTATTAAAAATTTCTCCGTTTTGCGCATACGACCAAATATTTTCAGCAATATTCAAAATATAGCGTCCGTCGCCGTCGGCAATTTCCTTAATAAAATCTCTGGCTTCTTCATCTAGCGGCAGCTTGCGTCCCTCTTCTTTTTCCGCTCTTTCCAATAAAATTTCAAAATCATCCGGAGTCAAACGGTTAAGTACAAGCACCTGACAACGGGAAAGCAAAGCGGAATTAAGCTCAAACGATGGATTTTCGGTAGTGGCGCCGACCAAAATAACCGTACCATCTTCAACATACGGCAAAAATCCATCTTGCTGCGATTTATTAAAGCGGTGGATTTCATCGACAAACAGCAAGGTGCCTTTGCCCTGATTTGCACGGCGTTCCTGAGCATATTGAAAAACCCGCTTTAAATCAGCAACACCGGAAAAAACAGCTGATATCTGCTCAAAATAAAGGTTTGTGTATTCAGCAATTAAACGGGCAATGGTGGTTTTACCGCACCCCGGCGGACCCCATAAAATAAACGAGCTTATTTTACCGGATTTCAGCATGCGCCCCAAAGGAGCGTTAGCCCCGACAATTTGGTCTTGCCCGACAACTTCTTCTAATTTTGTCGGACGCAGCCTGTCTGCCAGCGGACGTTTAACTTTGTTTGAAAAAAGCGTATCTTCCATTATCTTTCCCTAGAAGAATGTGCTTGCTGCATCAGCATAGTTTTATTTTCTTTTATCTTTTCTCTAATTTGTTCACGCATTTTTTCTTTATTTTCCCGTTCATGTTCTTCTTGGCGGCGTTCTAAAACCTCGCGTTTATGCTGTTCTATGGTTTTACGCAGTTCATCAACATTACTTTCTTTCTTTTCAGATTTATGTGTTTCTTTATCTTTACCGAATTTTTCCATTATTTTATCATCGGAATCACGTTTTTTGAAAGACTTAAAAATTTCTTTGCCTTTTTTACCGATAGCTCCAACATCTAAAGACATTTGAGTTGTATCCAAATCAAAACTTTTATTTCCGCCGGTAAAGAAATCTTCAAAATCAATACCTTTCATTTTTTGCCCGCGCTTTTTATTTTTCGGCGCCAAAATCTTTTTCAATTCTAAAGCCGTCGGCACATGACCTATTGCCTGCTCAATTTGCGCCGGAGAAATAATACATTCACTTAAATCCAATTCATAGATATTTACACCGGTAAAATCGCAGCCGGTAAAATCAACACCGCGTAAATTAACCTGCGTCAAATCAATGCGTTTCAAATCAAGCAAAGTCAAATTCAAACGAGTTAAATTAAGCTTGTACGGATAATATTTTGCTAAATATTCAACAAGTTCCTGTAATTCTTCAATAGAAAGATTATCTAAATCAGCATCAAGCAAAATAGCATCTTGCAAATCGGCATTTTGCAGTTTGACACCGTGCATGTGCGCGCCGGTAAAGTTTGTTCCGATAAGCTGTGCCCCAACAAAAATTGCACCGTCAAGGTTAGCTCCGCTGAAATCGGCGCCACTCAAATCTGCTCCGGTAAAATTAACATTTTGCAAATTTGCGTTTTTAAAGCTGCTTTCCTGCATATTACTGCCGCTAAAATCGGCATTAGTAAAATTTTCGCCGTTAAAACTGCCGCCTTGCAGCATTTTACCCGAAAAAACAATATCGTTTACAATATGTCCGTCTGTTGATTTTTCTGAAAATTTATCAAATTGCTTAGCAATCGCCTGCCAAGATTCACTATGACCTAAAATGCTATCCATATCATCTTGATAGCGTTTCTCATAATATTTTTTTACCGCCTCGTCTGCGGAAGATTCTTTTTTATTTTTTTCGGTCATTATCAAAATCTTTCACTCAAAAACATTATCATTATAACGCTTTTTTTCAAGATTTACAATCGCTATTTATCCTTTTTGAGGCAAAACCAAACAATAATTAAACTTGGCAGGCTTAAAAATCCGCAAATTATAAAAAATACGTCCCAAGAAACATATTGCGCCAACAGACCGCTGGTTGATGAAAATATATCCCGAGACAAACTCATCACCGATGAAAGCAGCGCATACTGCGTTGCGGTATATAATTTGTTGCACAATGACGAAATGTAGGCAACCAATGCTGTTGTTGCCAAACCCGAAGAAAAATTTTCCAGAGTTATTATCAATATAAACAAAGGCATATTGTGTCCGCACTGCGCCTGAACGGCAAACAAAAACGTGGTTAGGCATTGTGTTAAGCCAAACAGCAGCAAACTGTTTTTCAACCCGAGTTTCATTACAATCAAACCGCCGACCAAACCGCCGACAATAGCGGCAACCATACCATAAATTTTGATAACGGAGGCTATTTCTGCTTTAGAAAATCCTAAATCTACATAAAAAGGAAAGCTCATTGGTCCAAAATAGGCATTGCTCAGACGATAGGTAAAAATAAATAGTAAAATCCAATACCAATGCTGACGCTTGGCAAAGTCTTTAAATGGATTAACCAACGAATTTTTAATAAACGCCGCGCCGTCTTTCCATTTCAGTTTATAATTTTTATAGCGATACTTCTGCTGCTCTTTGGCTAAAAGAATAGCCGTAAAACCAACCAGCAAGCCAAACGCCATAATAACATAAACTTCTGTCCAGCTTAAAACCGACGCCATATAAATAGCTCCGGCGCCTGAAAAAATAAGTCCCAAACGATAGCCAAGCACATACATTGCAACACCAGACGCCTGTTTTTCCGGTTCGTTTTCAAAACTTTCAACTCTATATGCATCAAGCACTATATCTTGCGAAGCAGATAAAAAACTGGCGATAAAAGCAAAAAGCGCGGTGTGCAGCGTATGCTGTTCAGGGTTAGAAAAAGCAATCGCCGTTAAAGAGCAAAATAAAAGAATTTGAATAAAAACAGCCCAAGAGCGGCGCCGTCCCATTTTATACAATATCGGCAATTTTACATTATCTATCAGCGGAGACCACGCCCATTTCAAGGAATAAGGGATTTTCACCAAAGAAAAAGCACCTATAAGCGAATATGATATATCTAAATCTTTCAGCCAAAAACTTAACGTACCGAAAACCAGCAAAAAAGGAAATCCGCTGGTAAAGCCAAGCGCCAGCAAAATTAACATTCGCTTGTTTATATAAGTGTCATATATGTAATTAAGCTGTTTAAGCATTATTTTTGTTTTCACTTTCAATATCTTGCAGCCACAAAGCATTCTTTATGCTTTTGCTTAAAAAATCAATATGCGCCTGCTGTTCTTCGGCAGATATAGGAAAACTGCGTTTTTGCACATTTTCAGCGGCAAAATTAACGCTTTCCGAATGTTTCTGCGCTGTTTCTGCCGATGACTGCACAAAGTTAATACTCGGCTCATCACCGCCCAAAAGCTGCAAATAAACCTCTGCCAGCAATTGCGCATCAAGCAAAGCTCCGTGGAAAGTACGCGCAGAGTTATCTATATTGAAACGGCGGCATAATGCGTCCAAATTGTTTCGCGCCCCTGGAAATTCATTTTTAGCAATAGCCAAAGTATCAACAACTCTATCCCATTCATATGTCTTAAAGCCGCATTTTTTGAGCTCAAAGTTAATAAACTTCAAGTCGAATGCGGCATTATGCGCCACCAAAATTCCGTCATCGCCGATAAAATCCACCCACGACTGCGCAATTTTGCTGAAAACAGGTTTATCTTTCAAAAATTCATTATCCAAACCGTGAACTTTTACCACTTCTTCAGGCACATCTCGTTCAGGATTGATATATTTATGATAAATTTTACCAGTCGGCAGGTGGTTAATCAATTCAACCGCACCGATTTCTACTAATCTATCGCCAGTATCCGGATCCAAACCCGTTGTTTCCGTATCAAAACATATCTCACGCATTTTATATCAACTCTTCTATTATCTGTATCAATTCCGCTTTTAATAAATTTTCTGTTTTATCCGTATTTATCACCACATCGGCAAACTGCTTTTTTTGCTCATTATCCATTTGCACAGAAACAATTTTTTCAAAATCTTCGGCGCTTATGCGGTCGCGGGTCATTACGCGCTGCTTTTGAATATTTTTATCAACATCTGCTAAAATCACTGCCTTACAATATATATTCCATTTCATTTCATAAAGCAGCGCCGCGTCAAAAAAGAAAACTCTTTCTGTTTTATCGTTTCGACGTATAACATTTAATAAT
>CAVEOB010000043.1:0-399 GCA_963617265.1 Mediterraneibacter gnavus | reverse complement strand
GTATAAATATTTACACCATTTATCTGCGTCAAAAACAACATATCCCAAGCTTCTGATAATTTTTGATAAAAAAGTTTTACCGCAGCCGATAGAACCAGTAATCGCAATAATCTTCATCTTTTACCTTATATCAAAAAGTTATGAATTTTATCCACAAATAAAACCTTAAATGTGGATAAACCATGCTTATATAAAGTTTTTAACAAACTATTCACTTTTTGTAAAAACGTTATACAGACTTATTAACATCAGATAGTTTTTATTAAGATATGTTGAAAAAAACGTTAACTATTTATTAACCTCTTGAATCATTAACTTTTCATTAACTTTACTAAATAATCAGTTAATGTTAGTAAGTCTGTGGATAGAATCATATGCACATTTTGCGCAAGGATAAAC
>CAVEOB010000042.1:0-11108 GCA_963617265.1 Mediterraneibacter gnavus | reverse complement strand
GATTGGAAGATCTGCACTCGGAAATCCATGGATATTTAAAAAAATCAGATTAGAATGAATTTTATCTTATTTAAACAATGGAGCAGTTTTATGCTGATTATTAACAATATCTGCAAATATTTTGGAAAAATTAAGGCAGTTGACGGGGTTTCATTAACATTTGATAAAAATGAAACAGTGGTTTTGCTGGGAGAAAACGGCGCTGGCAAATCGACATTGTTCAAAATTATCAGCGGATTTTTGGAGACTGACAGCGGCGAAGTGCTGTTCGAAAATGAAAATATTAAAAACATTCGGGAAAAATATTTGCAGAATATCGGTTATGTTCCGGAAATTTCTGCTTTGTACGGCGAAATGACAACGCTGGAATTTTTGAATTTTTCGGCTGATTTGAAAAAAATGAAAACAGAGCAAAAATCTGAAAACATAAAAAAAATGCTGAAACTGCTGGAATTGCAGAATGTGATTTTCCAGCCGCTGGGAACGCTGTCCAAAGGTTTCAAAAAAAGAGCAGAATTGGCAGCGGCTATGTTAGCTATGCCTAAAATTCTGCTGCTGGACGAGCCGACGGAAGGACTTGATCCTGTACAAAAAGAAAGTATGCGGCAGATAATTAAAGATTATGCCAAAGACAATTTGGTGATTATTTCTACTCACGCTTTGGAAGATGTTGACGCTCTGGCACAGCGGGTATTGCTTATGCACCAAGGAAAAATGGCTGCCGACACTAAATTTGCAAAATTCAAAAAGACCGCGCCGGAAAGTTTGCTGGCGTCATTTAAAAAAATAACCGGAGAATAAAAATGCAGCAGTTTACCGCTTTGTTATTAAGAGAATTTCGCAGCTATTTCCGTAATTTTTCGGCATATTTTGTGTTGTTTGTGTATTTGTTCGCTTCAGTTGGAACGGCATTTTATTTCGGCTCATATTTAGGTATGCATGACGGGGCTTTGTATGCGCTTTTTTATGCGCAGCCGATTATTTTGGCGGTGTTAATGCCTGTTTTGACCATGCGCAGCTGGGCGGAAGAATATCGTTCCGGCACTATTGAATATTTGCTGACCCAGCCGGTGCCTTGTTCTGTATTGACTGCCGCCAAATTCTGCGCCGTTGGAGCTTTTTGCCTTTTGGCAATGCTGGGGCTGGCGCCGTTTATAATCTATTCCGCCGGCTGGCTGAATTTAGACTGGCAAAATATTCTGACAAATGAGCTCGGCTTGTTTTTTGTTATGCTATTCTTCTGCTCAGTCGGAATTTTTATTTCAGCTTTGACAAGCAATTTGCTTTTGACATATTTATTGAGCTTTTTCTGCCTTGCCTTGTGGACGGCTTTGCCTTATTTCGGCTTATATACCATATATAATAATTTTTTGTTTGCAGAAATCGGCGCTGTCGATGTTTTGTATTTTGTTTCGTTTACGGCGGTTTTTGTGTTTTTGAACACTGTGGTGCTTTCTTTGCACGGCAGCAGCCAAAAATATAAATGGCAGAAGGTTGGCGCGTTTATGCTTATTTTGCTGCTGGGAACGGCGTTTTTTAATATTGCAGTATCTAACTTTTTTGCTGGTAAAGCCGATTTGACTAAAGCTAAGTTATATACGCCGAAAATGCAAACGGCAGAGCTGCTGGATAAGTTGCAAAAACCTGTAACTATAGATGTTTTTGCGTCAAAAGATTACATCAATTCTAATTCGGACTATTTCCATTATTTGCAGCAAATTCAGCGTTTTTTGCGGCGCTATCAGCGTTTGAGCGGCGGAATTGTTGAGGTTAATGTAACCTATGTTGAGCCTTTTTCGGAATTGGAAGAAAAGATGTTGGATAAGGGCTTGTATTTTGAAACTAATGCCGGAGGCAGCCGTAACTATTTGGGCGCCGTAGTTAGAACTTCGGACGGCAAAGAAACAGTGATAAAGCAATTTTTGCTGCAAAGACAGCCGTTATTGGAAAAAGATATAGACACGGCTTTATTAAAAGTAACTGAGGCGGAAAGAGTTAAAAATATCGGCGTGTTTGTGGATAATATGCAAAATTTAGAGGGCTTGCAGGAAATTTTGCTGAATCTTGAAAATGATTATAATGTTTTTAATATTTCGCCGTCAATGTATGAGTTTTCTAACAAAGTAGATTTGGTGGTGCTGATAAATCCTAAAAAAATTTCGCCGGCGCTGCGTTACGGAGTTGACCAATTTATTATGCGCGGCGGGCGCGTGGCGGTGTTTTTTGACTTTTATACCGCCAGCCAGTCGGATTTAACCAACAGCGAAGATGTGCAGTTTGTTGACTTTTTGAATAATTGGCGGGTGAACTTAAAGACTGTTGCCGTGGACGAAGGTAAATTAGAAAAAACTTTCGGCTACAGTCCGTTTGGGCTGCGGCTGAATAAGGCGTTTTTGTTTGAAGTAGATAATCCAGCAGTGAAGGTGGTGCCGTTTATTACTAACGAAAACGGTTTGGTCGGCGCGGTGCTGGAAGGCTCTTTCAGTTCTTTATACACCAAGAAGCCATACGCGGAAACAGAGCTGGCGGCAACAATGAAGCCGTTTTTGAGACAATCGCTGAAGGAAGGTAAAGCCGCGGTGGTGGGAGATGTTGACTTTTTGGAGGCTTCGTTTTGGGCGGCGGAAAATTCTCCGGATAGAAATCCGTACAGCGTGATAGAAAAAAGCGGCAATGGAGCAGCGGCGCGAGCTTTAATTGATTATATGGTGGATAATCAAATTTATGAGCAGCTGCCAGTTGGCAAGCAGCTTTTTAACCTTGACAGTATCGGACAGCGGCTGATGAAAAATATTTTCAGCCGGCAGGAAGCCGCTTATAATGTTTTGCAGAATAAAATTCAGGAACAAAAGCGGGTTTTATATGAACAAAGCAATGAAAACGCTTTGCTTTATGAACAGCTGGTACAGGTTGGAAAAGCCGGCAGAGAACTGGCTCAAAATGAAGAAAAGCTGCAGCGAATCGATTATAAGATAAAAAGCGACTATGAAACGGCGACGGTAAAAATGATGATAATGCAGATTTTTATCATTCCATTGCTGGAGGTTGTGGCTTTATTCTTTTGGGCAAGGTTTTACAGATTGCGGCGAAACAGGCGAATAAAGGAGAATTGCGGTGCCTAAAAAATATTGGACTATAAGCTTATGCGTTGCGCTGGGAATGGTCTTTTTAGCTGGACTATCCATATGGTATGCCAAAATCCGTAGCGGTCTAAATCGACGTGGAGAATATACCTTTGCGCAAACACGGCAAAAGGCGGCGCTGCTGCAAAAAATAAAGCTGAGCACGGCGGACGGCAAGCTTGAAATTTATGACAACGGCGGTGAATGGCGGATAAAAGAAGCTGCCGATTATTTTGCCGATGCCGGACAGCTAGCCTCTTTTTACAAAATGATAAACAACTCGGTTATTGTTGCCGTTGCTGAAGTGCAGAAAGATAAATTGGCTGAATATGGCTTGGACGCGGAACATAAAACTTTAGTCGAAACTTTTGACGCGGAAGGCAATTTGTTGGACAAGGTTGCTTTGGGCGGCGGTTACGCCGACGGGGAATATCGGTTTGTTATGCTGAACGGTTTTCCGTATGTTTACAGCATCAGCGATGCGGGCGGATTTTCGGGAGAAGCCAGCGATTGGATGCCGTTTCCGTTGTTTGAAATTCCGGTAAGTCAGGTCAGCCGCATAACCGTTTCAGCCGGAGCTTTTGTTCCAGAGGATTTGCCGCCGGAAACAGCTAAATCTAAAAAAATGAAAGAGTTTTTTGGAGCTCTTTTATACATGGATTATAACGGCATTGCTTTAAAGAAAGATTTTATGGCGGATTTTGCAAAAATCGAATCGCATAAAATTGTGGCGGAAACCAAAATCGGCTTGGTTTATAATTTGGAAGTGTATAAAACTGCCGCTGATGATTATTGGCTGGCGGTTGAGCTGGGTTCTTCGCGGCTGCCGCGTAAAGAAGTGACGCTATTTGTGGAAAACAATCAAAAATATTTTGCCGATTGGGTATTTAACTTGGACGATAAACAAGGTAAAATATTATATGATTTTACCGGCAGATAAGCTAAACAAAAAAGGAAATTCTTTTTACGGAATTTCCTTTTTGTTATTTAGTCATAGCGCTGTATTTGCTTGAACAAATCGCGTAAATCGCAGAAGTAGTACAAATACACAAAAATAGCGCCGATATACACAAACGGCACATAAAGCGCCATAATCAAGGTTAGGATAATCAGAAATCCGCCGTTGATGTCGGAATAAGCGTCCAGCAGCATCTTGAACAGGTGGACGGTGTTGATGCTGACGTTTACTGCGCAAATCAACACTATTCCGCCGATGAAAGCTAGACCTAAGCAGGCTTTTTTGCGGTTGAGACGATATGCCCAAAGCAAACCGATAATCAAGACAAAACAGCCGCTGATAAACTCGCTCCAGCGAAAATCAAAAGGGCAGCCGCAAAGATATTCAACAGCAGCCAAGGCTAATGTTCCGATTAGCAAACCAATTAAAATAATATAATTCTTCATACGCTAGAATAATTTAATTCAGAGCTATATTATAGCGCTGTTGAAGAGAAAAATCAAGCGCCTTTTTTAGCGGTTTTCTGCTTATAACTTTCATTTTGTGCTTGGTAATTTCGGCAGTCTGCGCTATATTTTTACAAAATGAAAAATTAGATTTTAAGAGGATTTTCAATGACAGAGTTAACAGAAGAAGAATATCTGAAAAGCGAACAAGAATATAACGCTGATTCAATCAAGGTTTTGCGCGGTTTGGACGCTGTACGCAAACGCCCTGGAATGTATATCGGCGATACTGATGACGGCTCAGGTCTGCACCATATGATTTATGAAGTGCTGGACAACGCTATTGATGAGGCGCTTGCCGGTTATTGCGATAAAACTTTGGTTATTTTGAATCCAGACGGTTCAGCCACTATCCGCGACAATGGGCGTGGTATGCCGGTTGATACGCATAAAGAAGAAGGAATTTCCGCAGCTGAAGTAATTATGACCGAGCTGCACTCCGGCGGTAAATTTGATAACAACTCCTATAAAGTTTCCGGCGGTTTGCACGGCGTGGGTGTTTCTGTGGTTAACGCACTTTCTACTTGGCTGAAACTGCGGATTTGGCGTAATGACAAAGAATATGAAGCCAGCTTTGCCGACGGCAATGTGGTGGAACATGTGCATGTTGTGGCAGACGCTCCGAATCGCCACGGTACGGAAGTAACTTTCTTGCCGTCGCCGAAAACCTTTACACAAGTTGAATTTAATTTTGAAACTTTGGAACGCTCTATCCGCGAAAAAGCTTTCTTGAATTCCGGCGTTTATCTGAAATTGATTGACAACCGCGGCGCTGAGCCGAAAGAATTGGATTTCCACTATGAAGGCGGTTTGTCGGCGTTTGTCACTCACTTGAACAAATCTAAAGCGCCTCTGCATGAAAATATTATTTCAGTCAGCGGCGAAAGCAACGGCATTGTGGTTGATGTGGCTTTGCAATGGACCAACGCTTATAATGAAACCATGCTTTGCTTTACCAACAACATTCCGCAAAAGGACGGCGGTACGCACTTGGCTGGTTTCCGCGGCGCGCTGACCCGTACCATTAATAATTACATTATGGAAAACGGGCTGCTGAAAAAAGATAAGAACATTATCACCGGCGAAGATATGCGTGAAGGTTTGACCTGCGTTTTGTCGGTTAAAGCTCCGGATCCTAAGTTTTCTTCGCAAACTAAAGATAAATTGGTTTCTTCCGAAGTCCGTCCGGTGGTGGAAAACACCGTGGGCGACAAGTTGAAAGAATGGCTGGACGAACACCCGACCGAAGCTAAAATTATTGTCGGCAAAATTGTGGAAGCCGCTTCCGCCCGCGAGGCAGCCCGCAAAGCCCGTGAATTGACCCGCCGCAAAGGCGTGTTGGATATAGCCTCTCTTCCAGGTAAGCTGGCAGATTGCTCTGAAAAAGATCCTGCTCTTTCGGAAGTGTTTATCGTAGAGGGAGATTCCGCCGGCGGTTCTGCTAAACAGGGACGCGACCGTAAAAACCAAGCCATTATGCCGCTGCGCGGTAAAATTCTGAATGTGGAGCGTGCTCGTTTTGACCGTATGCTGAGCTCAGCGGAAATTGGTATGATGATTACGGCTTTCGGTACAGGTATCGGACGCGATGATTTTGACGCCGACAAGTGCCGCTACCATAAAATCATTATTATGACCGATGCCGATGTCGACGGTGCGCACATCAGAACTTTGCTACTGACATTCTTCTATCGTCAAATGCCGGAACTTATCCGCCGCGGCTATATTTACATTGCCCAGCCGCCTCTTTATAAGGCTAAGCGCGGTAACTCTATCATCTATATCAAAGACGACCGCGAAATGGAAGATTATTTGATTCACGGCGGCTGTGACGACGGTTCTTTGGAAACAGCCAACGGCGAACGTTTGGTGGGGCAGGATTTGATTGCGTTTGTGGAAAGCACCAAGCGTGCTAACAGCATGATTAAAGCCTTGACCTTAAAAGCGCCGGAAAAAATTGTAGAGCAAATGGCTATCCGCGGCTTGTTTAATCCGGAAATTTTGAAAGATAAAACTGCTTTGCATGCTGAATTGAACAAAATGGCACAGCGTTTGGATACTTTGGAAGCTGAATATGACCGCGGCTGGAAAGCTGAATTGAATGATGAAGGCAGCGTGGTGTTCTACCGTGTATTGCGCGGTGTGAAAGAAGAGCACGTTATTGGCGCAAATATCTTAGAAAGTCCGGAAGGCAAAGTTTTGAATGATATGCACGAGTTTTTAACTGAAAACTTTGCTCAATCTTCTAAGCTGACCACCAAAGCCTTGGGCGAAAAACGCGTTGACGGTCCGGTTAGCCTGATGAACGCGGTTACCGCCGCCGGTAAAAAAGGCATTACCATTCAGCGCTATAAAGGTTTGGGTGAAATGAATCCGGAACAGCTGTGGGAAACAACTTTGGATCCGGAAGCTCGTTCTTTGCTGCAGGTTAAAATCGACAGCATTGAAGAAGCTGATGAAGCCTTTTCTACTTTGATGGGCGATGTGGTTGAACCTCGTAAAGAGTTTATTCAAGAAAACGCTCTGAAAGTACAAAACTTGGATATTTAAGGTTTTCTAACTCCGGCAAACACCTCGTTTACAAAACGAGGTGTTTCGCTTTGTTGTATTCTGAATAAAATCAAAAAATCCTGTTTCTATTTTGAAACAGGATTTTTTTAGATTAAGATTTCTTAATTTCAGAAAAATCGTCGTCGTCATTGCCTTCAGGATTCCAAAGACATATGACAAGCATTGCTAACAGAACCAACACACCTAAAGGATGCGAGTCCTGCTTTTGAAAGGCTTTTTCAATTTCTGCCGCGCCGACTTTGCCAAACATAAAGCGAATGGTCGGATTTTTTTCGGTAAAAAAGCCTGTAACTACGCTGTCTTTCTTGGGATAAGCCCACGCACCTTGGTCAGAAAGCACTCGGACAACCGGATACATTTTTTGACCGACGGCTGCATAAAAGGAATCCCTGCCCACATCAAATGACTTCTGCACAATAATGCCTTCTGCCACGACTTGGGGATTATGAGGCTGACGCTCCATAAATTCTGAGCAGCAATAAAATGCAGCTGCTACAACCAAAAACAATAATAATTTGCGCATAATTAAGGTTAAAATTATAAAATTTGGACTATTTTTTAGCATATTTTATTTGCTTTGCCAAGTGTTTTTTGCCAAAATTTTGCTTATTGACAAATTGCGGCGACACGAGTAGTATAAAGATAATAACGTATTATTATAGTGTCTTATGAGAAATAGTAGTATTTTTAAGTTGGGTGTTTTTTGGTTTTTTGCCGGTGTTGCCGCTACATTTTATATGGGCTGCGCATTGTATAGCCATGCCGATTTTGTGACAGAGTTCTATCCGTTTTTTGTGGTTCCCGTAACCATTTTGTGTCTTTTGCTGTGTGCTGTTTTTACCGGAAGAGTGGTTTATCCATTATTTCAGCTATATCAGTACAAGCTATTTTATCAAAGAGAATGGGGCAGGCTGAGCGAGGAAGCATATCAGAGCAAACTTGCCGCAGCCAGAAACATCAAAGGGATTTATGTCTGCGCGATATATTTGTCGTGCTGGACTGTTTATCCGTTGTTGTTTTATGCGGTAGCGTATTTGTGTATGAACAGATATGTTTTAAATTTGCCGCCGACAACGCATGATTTTTTCAAAAAATGAAAAATTAAAACTCTCTTTCTTTGCAGAACGAGAGTTTTTTTGTTGCTTTTTAACATAATTACGCTATACCTTTGCATAAATTCAACAAAATATAAAAGGACTAGATTATGAAAAAAGTATATCTTTTGGCAGCTGCTTTGCTTTTGAGCGCTTGCGAAAATATTTCTCAATATACCACGGTTTCAGCCGATGCGACTCCGCGTCAAAAAATGCAGACGTGCATGCTGAACGAGGCTAACAGCCGTCTATATAACGGTACATTGTTTGTTAATACCGTCAGCGAAACTTCTAAAGACATTACTAACACTTGTTTGAAAAAGCTGGCTCTGCAGGCTGCGGGAATCAGTGAAGAATCGCAAACCGCCGCTGAAAATATTATCAACAACTTAAAGACTTTAAGCAATAACTAAACGGTTAAAGCTAAAAATAATCTCCCGCAGTGCAGAATCGGCGGGAGATTATTTTTTTAGCTGATATTTGCGGCATTTTCTTTTTCATACAGCCGGCTGAAATAATAGATTGTAATTAGTCCTAAAACCGTGAGGAACACTCCGGGCAGAGCCGAGAATGAATTGGCATAGCCCATAGCTATCGGCAGACCGCCGATGTAGGCGCCGACGGCGTTGCCAAGGTTAAAGGCAACCTGCGCGCCGGAAGCGCCGAGAATCTCGCCGCCTTTTGCCGTGTCAATAATCAAATATTGCTCCGGTCCGGAAACGCCGAACAGCCCGAATACGCCCAAAAACATTACGGCGAGGGCGGGAATCGGATATTGTGCCGAAAAAATCATAGACAGTGAAGCGGTAAACATGATGGCTATCATGATAGCCGTGAGTTTGGTCGGCGATAAATAAAGCGAAAGTTTGCCGCTGAAAATGTTGCCAAGCACCATACCCAAGCCGGCAACAACCATCACCCAAGACATTTGAGCCGTGGAAAATCCGGCTTCATGCAGCATAATCGGGCTGATGTAGCTGTACCAGCAAAAAATTCCGCCGTTGCCGAGCATAATGGTGAGAAGCAGCAGCCAAGGCAGAGGCTTTTTCAAAAAAGCAAACTGCGACTTTAAATCAGCTGATTGTTTGGTTGAAACATTCGGCACCCATTTATGTATGCAGTAAACCGTCCACAAGCCCCAGCCGACAACCATGGCGAAAAGCATATGCCATGAGACAATGTGGGTGATATAGGCTGCCAGCGGAATCCCCAACAGATTGGCAACCGTCATTCCGGAAATCATAATCGCTACCGCCTGCACCTGTTTCTTTTTAGACGCCAAGCGTTTTGCGACAATGCCGGCGACGCCGAAATAGCCGCCGTGCGGTAAGCCGGAAATGAAACGAGCCACTATCATAAAACCGTAATTAGGCGCTACCGCCGCCAGCATATTACCGAAACACATAAGCAGCATTAAGGCAATCAGCAGCGACTTTAAGGAATGTCCCTGCGCCAAGAAAGTAAGCACAATAGCCCCAAAGCAAACGCCTAAAGCATAAGCAGAAATAAAATGTCCGGCTTCCGGAACAGAAACCTGCAAACCAGCGGCGGCAACCGATAAAATGCTCATCATGCCGAATTCCGCCATTCCCAAGCCAAAAGTGCCAAAGGCTAAAACATATAAACTGAATTTTCTCATTTTTTATATCTCCGCTAAAAATTCAATCGCTTGTTTTAGTGATATAAATTTAAATTTCAAGAGATTTTTCAAAAGTATTTTATTTTTTTATAAATTAAATTTGACAAGCAAAAAATTCAGATTATTATGCAAACAAAAGAATAGTTCCGTGGTGAAACGGTTATCACGTATCCTTGACATGGATGAGTCTGCAGTTCAACTCTGCGCGGAACTACCAACTTGTTTTAGTTCTGTGGTGAAACGGTTATCACATATCCTTCACATGGATGGGTCGGCAGTTCAACTCTGCCCGGAACTACCATTTTTCAGCATATTCAATAGGTTAATCTAAACTATTACCAAAGTACTATATCCCATTGCTTATTGCAAATCATAAAATTTTATGTTATTAAGAAAATTGAAAGAATTTAGCAGTATATTCACTGCCAGCGGAACTTAGGAGGTTTCTGCAAAATATAATTCTAATTTGAGCTTAGGAGGCTCATAACATATTTTTTTAGGAGAAAAACAATGAGAGTAAATGAATCTGGTCGTTCTATGATTGAAATGCTGGGTGTATTGGCTATTATCGGTGTATTGTCCGTTGGTGGTATTGCCGGCTATTCAAAAGCTATGAACAAATTTAAGACCAACAAAGTTGCTGACAACGTTTCTATGATTGTTGCTAACGTAAAAACTTTGTATGCACAACAAAACACATATACCGGCTTGAACAACGGTACTGCTGTTTCTATGGGCGTAATTCCTGATGAATTGGGTACAATTTACAGTGGTTCCGGAGATACTGCTACAGCTACTTTGACCAACGCATTCAATGGTCGCGTATATGTTGAAAAATCTGACAGTACAGATACAAACGACGGCAAAGCATTCATTATTGAATTCAACAGCTTGTCTCGTGAAGCCTGCATTACTTTGGCAACCAATGACTGGGGTTCAGGTTTCTCTTCTGGTTTGATTGCTATTCAAGCTTCTGGTACATCTGCAACAACTGGCGACAATATTCATAACACAGCTATTAAAGATGTAAAGATTGGTAATGCTGGTTCTAATTCTGGTAGTTTTATTGCTACTCCAGGCGGATCTAATTTGTCTGTTCCGATGTCTGTTGTTACAGCCGCTCAGGCTTGCAATTGCACAAACGGTAACAGCTGCTCTATCGCTTGGAAATATTACTGATTTTTTTCAGCAGATTGTTTGCAAAAATACCGCCAATAC
>CAVEOB010000041.1:3036-11720 GCA_963617265.1 Mediterraneibacter gnavus | reverse complement strand
GTTGTTAATGTAATGAGAAATACATATTATAGTTATTTAAATGAAATTGCGTAACTGATATAATTTTCTGGATAACTTAAATTTATTGTACCATAAAAAAAACACCCGCGGTGGGGTGTTTTTTTTATACAATCTTTGTGTTAGGTAACACAAAGATATGTGATAGCCGACTAGTTAAACAGCGTTTTGATATCATAAATTCCGTATGCGTCCAAGAGCAAAGCCGTGCCCAATGCCACGCGATACAGCACAAACGGGAAAAACGACCACTTTTTCAGCCATTGCATCAGCACAAATATAGCCAGCAATGAAAAACCGAAAGAATACAGCACGCCGTCGCACGCCGTTAAAATCAGCGCCATATCGCCGCTTTGCCAAATTTCATAGCCCTCAACCAAACCGGCGGCAATAATCGTCGGAATAGACAGCAGCATAGAAAACTTGGCGGCTTCACGGCGCTCCAGTCCCAAAAATCTGCCCATAGTAATGGTAATGCCGGAGCGGCTTGTCCCCGGAAGCAGCGCCAAACATTGCGCCAAGCCGATTAAAACCGCGTCTTTTACTTCTAAATTGCGGATTTTAAGAGCGGTCAGCGACATCTTGTCAATAACCCACAGCAGCAGACCATACAGCAAAATATTCCAGCCGATAAGCTTGGTGCTGCGCAATTCTTCCGTCCACATAATTTTCAGCGCCAAACCGCAGACAAGCGCTGGAATTGTGGCAACCAGCACCAGATAAAACACCTTGCTGCCATATATTTTGAAGTCCGGCAGCAATTTGCTTTTCAGCATACCGATAATCATATACCATATATCACGCCAAAAATAAATCATTACGGCGATGATAGAACCGATATGCAACGCCACGTCAATTTCCAGCCCTTGGTCGGGGAAAGAGGTAAATTTAGAAAATAAAATCAAATGTCCAGAGGAGCTTACCGGTAAAAACTCGGTAATTCCTTGCAGCAAAGCCAACATAACCAAATGAAAAGTCGTCATTTTAATCCTCTAATTTTTTGCAGTTTTTATCATAGAAATCCAGCAGATTTTTAGCGTCAAAGCGCACGCCGTTCAGCGAAGCTCCCCAATGCAGATGAGCGCCGGTCGCCCTGCCAGTTTTGCCCGCCAAGCCGATAACCTGCCCTCTTTGCACAATATCGCCTTTCTGCACCAACGTTTTTTGCAGGTGCGCATAAACCGTGCTCAAGTTTTGTCCGTGTTCCAAAACCACCACATTGCCGCTGTAAAAATACGGTCCGCCGCTTAAAGTAACCACGCCGTCAGCCGGCGCCTTTATTTCCGTTCCTTCCGGCACGGCGATATCCCAGCCTTGATGCGGATTTTTCTTTTGTCCGTTCATAATGCGCTGCCCGCCGAAATTTCCGCTGGTGCGTCCTTCCACCGGTTTCAGCATATCGGCTTTCCAGCTTTCGGCTTCGCTAAATTCTTTCAGCGCTCCGCCCACGTCTTTTTGCTCTTTTTGAATAGCAGCCCAATCGGTTTTTGCCGGAGCAACTTTGGAGCTTGGCAACCCGTTTACTTTCTGCACGTCCCATTTGGTCTGTGCTATCGGCAAATTATATGTTTTCATAGCGCCGTCTTGATAAAAAATTTTCAGCGGCTGCTGCAATTCGGCGTCACGCGCAAAGGCTATTGCCAATTCACCGTTTTTATCTGCGGTGTAGGTTTTGCCGTTTAATTTTATTTTAGCCAGATTTTCGTCCTGCAAACGGATAATTCCGCCTTGCTGTGCCGCTCCGCACATTGTCAAAGCTTCGGCTGGCAGCGCCGCCAGCAAACTACAAATCGTCAAACAAATCGCCTTGCACGGCATTGTGTTTCTCCATCATTTTAACCTTAACGATTCCGTCTACAAAACGAATATGCAGCTCATCGCAGCGTTTGGCTTGAGTTGTTGAATACAGCGTTTTAAACTGCCCGTCCGAAACCCAAGCAAAACCGCGTTTCAACACAGATTCTACCGAAACGGAATCCAGACGCAGAGCCAAATTTTTTAGGCTTTCTTTTTTAGCGTCCAGCAGATTTTTAATATAAAAAGGTTTCAAATTCGTCAATTTTAACAAATTATCTTTATCTTTAAGCAAATTTGCAAATGCCAATTTCAGCCGTTCGCTGCGGTCGTCTATTTTCTGCTGATTTTCCAGCACCAGCTGTTCTAACGGCGGAATTCCGCGTCCCAGCGCTTCCACATATTGATTAAACTCGCTCATATAGCGGGTAACGGCGTTTTGCATGCGTAAATCAGCTGTAAGCAAAGTGTTATAAATATCCTTTTTTACCGGAACTGCCAGTTCTGCCGCACCAGTTGGGGTCGGAGCACGCAAATCCGAGGCATAGTCTATTAGCATGGTATCTGTTTCGTGTCCCACTGCCGAAATCAGCGGAATTTCAGAATCATAAACCGCGCGCACCACAACTTCTTCATTAAACGCCCATAAATCTTCCAAACTTCCGCCGCCGCGCGCCACAATCAAAACGTCCGGACGGTTTTTATCGCCAATCGGCAAAGCATTAAAACCTTTTATTGCAGCAGCTATTTTATCTGCAGCACCTTCGCCTTGCACTGGAGTTCCCCATACAATTATGCGACTTGGAGATCTATCGCGCACCCGATGAATAATATCTCTGATAACCGCTCCGGTCGGACTGGTAATCACGCCGATAGTCTGAGGCAAATAAGGAATCGGCTTTTTATGTTCCGGTGCGAACAGCCCCTCGGCTAAAAATTTTTGCTTGCGTTCTTCCAAAAGTTTCAGCAAAGCTCCCTCGCCGGAGATTTCCAGCTTTTCTATTACCAGCTGATAGGACGAGCGTCCGTTAAAAGTCGTGATGCGCCCACTGGCAATCACTTCTATACCATCTTCTATTTTAAGCGGCAAGGTATTTGCTACGCCACGCCAGCAAACAGCGGCAAGCAGCGAGTTTTCATCTTTCAGCGACAAATACCAATGTCCGGAATCCGCGCGTTTGGCGCCAAAAATCTCGCCCTTAACCCGCACAAACGCAAACGAACTTTCCACCAACTTTTTAATAGCGGCAGAAATTTCGCTGACAGTATATTCTTTTATTTCCGGCATCCTATCAATCATAGCCGCAATCATAACTTATTTGTTTTAATAATCAACCGCCTTTTAAAATTTCTGCACGTTTTTATAAATCCGCTTGAGATTGCAGATTTGTTGACAAATAAGCAAACGGTTTTTATAATCAGCCTATATAATAGAATATGGAGATGAAAAATGTCTTTGGGTGTTAGTGAAATTTTATTGATTTTGGTGGTGGTTTTGGTGCTGTTTGGCGGCAAGCGCATTCCGGAATTGGCTCGGGCTTTGGGTAAAGCGCAGTATGAATATAAAAAAGCCAAAGAAATGCTGCAAAATGAAGCGCAGGAGCTTAAAGATTCGGTAGAAAAAGCCGCAGCCGAAGAAGAAAAGAAAGACAAATAATGGACGCTCAAGACGATAGTCTTTTATCTCATTTAGAAGCATTGCGCACCCTGCTGATAAAATGCCTTTCGGCGTTGGCGATCGGCGTGGTGCCTTTGTTTTTTGCGGCACCTTATTGTTTGGATTTGCTCATACATTTTATCATTGGGCAAAATGAAGTTACGCTTAACTATTTTTCGCCAATGGAAGTTTTTATTCTGCAAATCAAAATTGCTCTGGTGCTGGATTTGCTGGTATGCTTTCCCTATATTGCACGGCAGGTTTGGCTGTTTTTGCTTCCAGCACTCTATGAGCATGAACGTAAATTTATAAAATCTATTGTTCTGACTTCCAGCTGCTTGTTTATTTGCGGCGTGCTGTTTTGCTTGTTTTTTATTCTGCCGCTGCTGGTTAACTTTGGCTTGAGCTTTTCCTCGGCGGAAATTAAGGCGGTTTGGGGAATTTCGAATATTATGAGTTTGGCGCTGTGGCTTTCGGTGGTGTTTGGGCTGATGTTTCAGTTTCCACTGATAACCTATTCTTTGCTGCATGCAGATATTGTGGCTTATGATACTTTAAAAAGCAAGCGTCCTTATATTTTTGTCGGCATCTTGATAGTGTCCGGTATTTTAACCCCGCCGGATATCGTCAGCCAGCTGATGTTGACAGTGCCGACTTATTTGCTGTTTGAAGCAGGATTGTTTTTTGGCAGGCGTAGGTAAAAACTGATTTTTATTTTGAGGGTGAAAATACTGCCTTAGCTGGGAGTTTTTAAGATACCGGATAATCAGCAACGAATTAAAAACAAAAAAGTATGACCAAACTAAAATAGTTCTTGACTAAGTTATAATCTTATTTTATGTTTCTATTTGCTAGCCGAGGCGGGCGCTTAGCTCAGTTGGTTAGAGCCGGCCGCTCATAACGGTCTGGTCGCAAGTTCGAGTCTTGCAGCGCCCACCAAATAAAAAAAACACCCCATCGCGGGTGTTTTTTTTATTTGATAAGGCATTATAGGTTCTCGAACTTGCGAAAAAGCAAGTTCGAGAGCAAGTGAAAGGCGGGCTTTAGAACGCCGGTAACCACAGGTTATGAACGCCGCGTCGGCGAAGCGCAAGCGTAGTCAGTCTTGCAGCGCCCACCATATAAAAACCTCTTCGTAGTGAAGAGGTTTTTTTGTTTTAAATTTCAGGGTGTGATTTTAGCTTACAATATTGCCTCTATATTCCTTATTTTTCGGCACTTTTCGATTTTTCATCAATCGCATTTATAAGCGCATTTGCGTGGTGGTCTGGTCGCGTATCTATTTTTTATTTTTCCCCATTTCCCAAAAAAGATACCAAAATAGATACTTTTGGTCGGGACAGACCCGACCATTTTTCCCTTAAAACTAAGGCTTTTTATTCCCAACTGTTCGCGTTTCAAAACTCCTGTTTTTGTGACTATAAAATTTTTTTCAAATTATGCCGAACGATTTTTTGATTTTGCGGAGTGTTGTCTGTTGAAAGGATAAAACAATGGATACAGACAATGCTTTTGAAACTCTGATTGAACTTCTCTCAACTCCGATAATGATTTTGCTTGATGAGCAAGAAAACGGCGGAAAAGTATCTAATTTACTGGATAATAACGAAATTCCAAGCATTGGTAGTAACAAAGAGGTGACCAATGGATAATTTAATCAATTTAATATTTAGTGCCGTTCTGGTGCTGATAGAAGAAAACAAAGAAAAAGACACAAAAGGAGAAACCGATGATTAAGGTGGATTTAAATGTGGACTTGCGCAAAATCCCAGCGCTCACATTTCCTGAATTGAAGGAATATTACGAGGCTCTGTTTAATATACCGACAACTTCCACCCGCAAGGAATATTATGTCTGGCGCATTACCAATAAATTGCAGGAAATGCGTTTCGGCGGGCTGGATAACAAAACACGCCGGATGTTAGAAAATATGGAAATTAAGGAATTAAGCGAGCATAAAATGGTTGCCGGTATTGAACTTGTTAAAAAATACAAAGGTGCAACTTATAAAGTGCGCGTTGTCAACGGCGGTTTTATGATGGACGGTGAGGTTTATAAATCGCTCGGTGCGGTGGCCAGAACCATTACCGGGCGCAAAATATCGGGACAGGCATTTTTCGGAGTATAGCGATGGAAGAAATCAAGTGTGCGGTTTATACCAGAAAATCAACTGACAAAGGCTTAGAAAAAGAGTTTAATACCCTAGAAGCCTAGCGCGAGGCCGGCGAAGACTATGTTAAAAGCCAAAAGCACCAAGGCTGGGTGCTGATTAAAGAGCATTATGATGATGGCGGTTTTTCCGGTGGTAATATGAACCGGCCGTCACTTAAACGCTTGTTGCAAGATGTCGAAGCCGGCAAAGTGAATATGATTGTGGTTTATAAAATTGACCGTCTCACGCGTTCGCTGACCGACTTTGCCAAGATGGTTGATATTTTTGATAAATATAAGTGCTCGTTTGTCTCGGTAACACAAAACTTTAATACAGCCGACAGCATGGGGCGCCTGACCTTAAATATGCTGTTATCATTTGCTCAGTTCGAGCGTGAAATCAGCGGTGAACGTATCCGCGATAAAGTTGCCGCCTCGAAAAAGAAAGGTATTTGGATGGGTGGTTGCGTGCCGTACGGTTATGAGCCGATTAAACGCAAGCTGGTTATAAAGCCTGATGAAGCCAAAGCGATTAAGTTTATGTTTGAAAAATATCTGGAGTATAAATCGCCGCTTGCCGTATCCAAGCTGATGGAAGAAGCCGGCATGAAAACCTTTGCCAGAGCCTCGATTGACCGCATGCTTAAAAACCCGATTTATATGGGAAAGATTAAACATCAGGACGTTCTTTATGACGGACAGCATGAAGCCATTGTCAGCGAGAAGATTTTTAAGGCGGCGCAAAATGTGGTGGCTGAAAGGCCAAAGAAACAACGCACATGCATGTATGATAAGAATGAAGTCGGGATTATGCGCGGTCTCTTGACTTGCGGGTGTTGTCATTCTTTGATGACACCGACTTCCAGCCAGGCGCATGGAATGAAGCGTTATTACTACACCTCGACGGTGGCAAAAATGTACGGACATCACAAATGCACCAACGGATCTGTGCCGGTGGTTACGATGGACGAATGTATGATAAAGATTGTGTCACAACTGTTCTTGGACCCGAAAGTTTTTCAAGGTCTGCTTGAAAAAGTCGCGCCGAATAAATCAATGGAGTTATTAAGAGTTTTGCGCTCGCCGGAACGGGTATTTAATAAGCTTTCGGAAAGGCATCAACTACTTTTAATGCGCCTGATGATAACCGGTGTGACGGTTAATGCCGAAACCATGGAGATAAACTGGACGGACTTAGGTTTGAGCCTGCTTCCAGATCATCTGTTGCAAAAAACAACCGGACATCAGACAATTTTGCCGATGCCGTTTGTAAAGCATAAAGGGCAAACGGAAATTCATCTACCGGAAAATATTGCAGTTGAACCGTATTTTGATAATGAGCTGATTAAGGGAATTTGTCTCGGGTTTAAGTATCAAAAAATGCTGGATCAGAAGAAAATGAGCATCGCCTATTTGGCTATCACAGAAAATACCGACGCTTCTCATATCGGTCGGCTGTTGCGCTTGACTTCACTCTCGCCGGCAATTATTCGCACGATATTGAAAGGCCATCAACCACCGAAATTATACCTGCGCAACTTATTGCGTAAAACTATCCCGCCGATTTGGGAGGACCAAGTTAAACAGTTCGGCTTCACGATTTTAGACTAGGAACAACAGTCACTTATCGCCTCGGAATATATCCGGGGCAATTTTTTTTTATATTTTTTCAAATTTTGCCGAACGATTTTTGAATTTTGCGGAGTGTTCCCAAGTGAAACAAGAATTTTAGAGAAAGGAAAAGAACATGTTTCACAGAAATAAAAAACACTACGTTACAGCGGAAATCCGCAAAATTCCGGTTGCCTATCTGCTTAATCTTGAAATGACGGCTTTGGACGAACTTGAAAAGTGCATTGAGGAAGAAGGTAAACGCTCCGAGCTTGCCCGTAAATGGGTGGCCGGCTTAAAGCGCATTAAGCAAACGCTTAAAAAAGGAGGCGGCGATGGAAAATAGAAAAACCTCAATTATCATCTATCCGGCAGACTTCCTTGCTTCTGTGCATAACTTTAAGAAAAGCGAGATTGCAAATTTAATTGTCGCGATATGTGAATTTAATTTATTCGGTGCCACGTCAGTAAAATTATCGGAGCTGAATAAAAAAAGATTTGATGCGATTCAACAAGTGATTGCAAATCATAATGAGAAATGGCGTCAAACCTGCGAGATTAACGCACAAAATGCCAAACGCGCGGTCAGCCGTCGCAAAGCGAACGCTAAACGAACGGTCAGCGAAGTTATTGAGTTTCCGTCAACCGGTCGCCAACAGGAGAAGGAGTCGGAGAATGAGAAGGAATCTGATAAGGTTAATGATAAGGATTGTAGAGAAAGAGAGACGGCTTTTGTGGATAACTTGAGCTACATCGGAGCGCCGACGGCAGAAGATGTGGCCGGTTATTGTGATGAAATCGGGATAACGATCGACATACCGGCTTTCATCAGTTGGCACAATGAACGCGGTTGGAAGCATGGCAAGAAGTGTATTGCACGTGACTGGCAGAAGGCAGTTCGGCAATGGTATTGCAAAGATAACGAGCTTTCCTTGCATGAATTTGAAGTTGCGGTCTTGAAGCGAGAATACGCAAAAGAGCTCAGCAAAGGCGGTGCGTTATGATAACCGTTGAGCAAATCAAACAAGACTTGCAGACTGCGGCATTTGTTGATCGTATGATGCCAAAAATGCAACCGCCTAAAGCCTCAGGCTGGCAATTTGAGATTATCTATTCTCAGTAAGAAATGGAGTTGATGGAACGTAAACCGCCTAAACTCCAACCAACCCCGGAACAAATTGATATTTGGGAGCGAGTGGTTTTAGACTGGTTTATGATTTTTGAACCGGACGAGCGCAAGCTTGTATGGAAGCGAGCCAACCATATTCATTGGAAATTTCTGTGTCGGGAATTCGGTTACGGGTGAGCCGAAATGTGGCGACGGTTTCATCGGGTGTTAATAAAAATTTCCTTTTATCTCAAAGGGAAAAATGTTGGAGACAAAAAAGTATGAGACATTTTTGAATTTTTAGATTATAAAACCGGATATAATCGGGGGCGATGAATAAATTGC
>CAVEOB010000041.1:0-3026 GCA_963617265.1 Mediterraneibacter gnavus | reverse complement strand
TTATTCATGATTAATCCTAATCGCTTGAAATTACAATGTTCGTTATGTAACAAATCAGGCTAAAATGTTGTTAACAAAAAACTACTTAACATTTTCGCCAAAATTACCTATATTTTTCATTATGATGGTCTAAAGTGTCATTGACAAATTAGCACATGACAATGCAAAGAAAATATGGTAGTTTTTCTGATATAATCGGGAGAAAGTTGTAATGACATCTTTGATGTTTACATTTTTCCCAAAATTGAATTAGTTTTATGGTATCATCGGCGATGAAAATGTGGTGCACATTTTTTGAGTGGACATTTTACCGGGAAATGAGATATTTTTACCGTATAATCGCGAAGTAATGTGTCCTAGACATTTTTATTCTGGACACTTTTATGCTTTTTCGGTTATTTGTTATTTATACTCGGAAAATTGAATGCATTTAAAATATGTTAGAATTTTTGATGTATTTTCAATGTAATAACACTCAAAAACAAGAAAAATGTCCTGTGCAAATTAGGGGTTTACATTTTCGCCTAAAATGTGGTAATTTCTTGGTATGATCGGGAGGTTCGAGTAACCTCCCGTTTTTCGTGACTATTTGAACTATCTGAACTCTTAATTCGGACCACCGGGGACGGCCTTAAAAAGCCGCCCCCGTTTTTTGTTTTAAATTTCAAACATCAGGGATTAATCATGAATAAAGAAGTTTTCAACGGATTTCCGCAGTATATCCGTATCACAATCTGTGCTCAAATCAAAAAATTGTTGTCGACGCCGTACTTCGGTTATGACGACCGGGAAGATATTGCGCAGGACATGCTATGCCACTATTTGTATAAGTTTTACGAAATCCCTGATGTTGACGAAGCATTAGTGGTGCATGACCTGCGTCAATATGCCTTGCACTTGCTGGACAAACGAAAGCGAACCCGCGTACATTTAACATCCTCATTAGATTCTGATCAATCTGATGGGGATTTTTTTGCGCCAATTTAAGCACATCTACTGACAATGTTCGGATGTTGATGGCTTATGAGTTTCTTGAAGAAGCCGATACACCGAAACTTAAAAAGGCCATGCGACTTATTATGGAAGGCGAAAGCATTGACAGTGTGTCGCACACGCTACATATCAGCAAGGAGACGATTTATAAGTTCTTCAAGAGAATGCGAGAACTGTAAATTTGCAATGCCGGCGCGGTGGTAACCAATGGGTCCTACCTGACGATTTTTCGTATGCGGGGCCGCAAGCCGCGCCGTTTCGCTAGCTGAACAGAAAAATTCCGGCTGGTCGGGTGCTTTGAAAAATAATGTAATATCAAATAGTTGTAATAACTTTTTAAAATGTGGGCTGGTCATTTTATAAATCCGGCTGGTCACCTAGGGTTTTGAAAGGGAAATTTATGGGAAGATTAGTATCAATGCGAGAATATGCGCGTATTCGCAGGGTGAACCTGAATGCGGTGCAGACGGCGATAAAGTCCGAGCGTATTCATAAGACGAGAGATGATAAAATTGATGTCGACGAGGCAAACCGGGAGTGGTTTATGAATACCGATCCGGCACAACAACGCAAACCGGACCCGCTGTTTGAGGCGCAAGGTGGCGTTCGTATGAGCAATATGGGCACGTTTCAGCAGGCCAAGACTGCAGATATTTATTATCGGGCGATGTTGGCTAAGGCTAAGTTGCGAATGTTGACCGGTGAAATGGTTGATCGCAAACGTGCCGGCAATTATGCCTTTAACCTCGGTCGGGCTTTGAGAGATTTGTTTATAAGCTTCCCAGTGCGCTACGGTGCCTTAATCGCCGCCGAACTCGGAACCGACGAACACCAAACATCCGCAGTCTTGGACGAGTACATCCGTAAAATGCTCACCGAAAGCCAGGATATCTTGAGCAAAGAGCTGTAACTATTTTACTGAAAGTAATGTGCAAATTTTGCATATTGCAAATAACACTCTTATTTTACTGGATAAATAAAATTTAACAAGCATTGTTGTTATAAACAAACTCTTCAAATAATACAAAGTCAAAAATTTAAGAGGAGACAGCAATGATATATGGTTATATTAGGGTAAGTACAGATAAGCAAGATTGCACAAATCAAAAACGAGGTATTGAGCAAAAGGCAAAATCGCTTGGCATATTAATTGAAAAATATATAGAAGATGCAGGTGTTTCTGGAACTAAGGAACCGGAAAAAAGAGCTCTGGGTGGTTGCTTAAAACAACTGGAATCTGGTGATATTATTATTTGTAGTGAATTATCACGTTTAGGGCGCAAACTTTTTATGATCATGCGTATTCTTGAATATTGTATGACAATCGGTGCTAAAGTTTATACCGTAAAAGATGGATATGAGCTCGGCGACAACATTCAAAGCAAAGTATTAGCTTTTGCATTTGGTTTGTCAGCGGAAATTGAACGAGATTTAATTTCCCAACGAACAAAAGAGGCGCTAGCCCGGATAAAATCCGAGGGTAAACAGCTAGGACGGCGAAAGGGTAGTAAAAATAGACACTATAAACTTGAAGGGCAAGAACAAAAGGTCTTAATGTTTTTAGCTCACAATGTAACTCGCGAAAAAATAGCGAAGCAACTAAAAGTCAGCCTCCCAACATTACGCAAATTCTGCCGGAAAATCGAAAATTTTTAACGAACGATATTTTTTTCATAACATTTATAATTTTTACTTGCAAGCAAAATTTTGTAGCTTGCCCAAATTTCAAGCTATTTTCTGACATCAATTTCTCCATTCTATAACTGATTATATCACTAAAAACTTTAACCTTCGTTTGATTTTTCATATCAAAGACACTTTGCGGCGACTTTTAAAATTTGTTTACACGGAGGTTTTATGAAATCTGAAGAAGTTAATTACAAAAAGAATTTCTGTGAAAAGTACTTTGATAGTGGGTGTTGGGATTTAGATGTTCTCAACAAAGTTGATGTTTTATTAAAAGATAAAAAGGGAAATTTTCTTCTTTATATAGAAACGAAATTTATCATAACAAATGATGCTGAGTACAGAAG
>CAVEOB010000040.1:0-11754 GCA_963617265.1 Mediterraneibacter gnavus | reverse complement strand
CGGGTCCCCGTCAATTCCTTTGAGTTTTAATCTTGCGACCGTACTCCCCAGGCGGAATGCTTATCGCGTTAACTTCGTCACCGACTTTCGCCGACAACTAGCATTCATCGTTTACAGCATGGACTACCAGGGTATCTAATCCTGTTTGATCCCCATGCTTTCGTGCCTCAGCGTCAGTTAATAGCCAGATACTCGCCTTCGCCACCGGTGTTCTACCCAATATCTACGAATTTCACCTCTACACTGGGTATTCCAATATCCTCTCTATCACTCTAGCTCTATAGTAATAACGGCAGTTCCTAGGTTAAGCCCAGGTATTTCACCGCTATCTTACAAAGCCGCCTACACACCCTTTACGCCCAGTAATTCCGAACAACGCTCGCCCCCTTCGTATTACCGCGGCTGCTGGCACGAAGTTAGCCGGGGCTTCTTTAGACAGTACCGTCATTATCTTCCTGTCCGAAAGAGCTTTACAATCCGAAAACCTTCTTCACTCACGCGGCATGGCTGGGTCAGAGTTGCCTCCATTGCCCAATATTCCTCACTGCTGCCTCCCGTAGGAGTCTGGACCGTGTCTCAGTTCCAATGTGGCTGATCGTCCTCTCAGACCAGCTATAGATCGTCGGCTTGGTAGGCCGTTACCCCACCAACTACCTAATCTTCCGCGGGCTAATCTATCGGCAATAAATCTTTCCCCCTCAGGGCTTATGCGGTATTAGCAATCGTTTCCAATTGTTGTCCCCCACCAATAGGTATATTCCCACGTGTTACTCACCAGTGCGCTGCTCTCATCATAAATAGCAAGCTATCTATAAATCCCGCTCAACTTGCATGTGTTAAGCCTGCCGCCAGCGTTCGTTCTGAGCCAGGATCAAACTCTCATGTTAATTGATGATTGTTCATCCTGTCTACTATATTCTACTCATAAAGAATTTCTTAGGTTCCTTTTCTGATATACTAGACTTTATATTTTTTTTAATATACCGTCTGCATATCCTCTTTTTTGCTTATCTACGATTTCTTATAACCTCGCTGACCTCGTCAGCTTTTTTCAACCGCGCCTCATCAGCCGGTGATTGACTGTATAGAATAATCCCTTCCCAAAGTCAATAACTTTTTTTCATTTTTTTTACTTTTTTTATCACTACTCACTAAATACCTGTTTTTAGCACATTTTATTTTTGAAAAAATTATATTTTATTTTGACATATTAACAGTTTTATACTTATTATATATAGGGTCTGCCGCAGATATTCTATAGATTCGTTTTATTAAAACATTGACGCGGCTGCTTTATATAATTTGGAATCGCCGCTGGAATCGTGTAAAATAATAAGGCAGAGTCGTTTTTTATTCTTGATTATCGCGTAATGTTATATATTATATTGTTTGTAAGTATAATTTTAGGAGGAATAAGGATTCTATAATGAGCGACACGCAATTACATGATGATGACGGACCGAATATTAACGAAAACATTAAAGCAAAACAGGTTCGCCTGATTGACGCCAATAACGAAAACCGCGGCGTTGTGTCTATTAAGGAAGCATTGTCTTTGGCTGAAGAAGTCGGTTTGGACTTGATTGAAATTTCACCTCAAGCCACTCCGCCGGTTTGCAAGATTCTTGACTTTGGAAAATATCGCTATGAACAGCAAAAACGTAAGAATGAAGCCAAGAAAAATCAAAAGGTTGTAGAAGTTAAAGAGCTAAAACTGCGTCCGATGATTGAAACTCACGATTACGAAGTAAAAGTAAAGCAAGCTAAAAAGTTTTTGGACCAAGGCAATAAAGTTAAGTTTACTATGCGTTTTAAAGGACGTGAACTTAGTGCCAATGATATGGGAAAAAAGATTTTAACTCAGTTACTTGATGATTTAGACGGCGTCTGCAAAGTAGATTCTGAAATGAAACTTGAAGGCAGACAAATGACTATGGTGGTGGCACCAGCTAAATAAAATCGAATCCATTTTTGTAAAGCCTCGCCAACCCCGAGGCTTTTTGTGTAGGTAGACCATGAGCGTTAAAATATTGATTATAGTTGCAGCGATTTTATCACTATTTGCCATAAGTTTGTTGATTTGGGCTTTTAAAATTGAGCCGAATCTGCTGGAAATCAAGCATTATACCATTCGCGATTCGCGCTTGAACGGCTTGCGAATCGTGTTTGCTGCTGACTTTCATATTGGAAAGCATGACGTAAAGCGTTTGGAAAAAATAATAGAGTCTATACAGCAGCAAAACCCCGATTTAATTTTATTGGGCGGAGATTTTATTAAAGGTCATAACGATTTAAGAACTATGTCTCCCGAGCGAATCGCGGCAAAGCTTCGTAAATTACAGGCTCCGCTGGGTGTTTTCAGCGTGTTAGGCAATCATGATTGGTATATCGGCGGGCGAAAAATGAAGCATGCTCTGCAAGCGGCTGGCATTGTGGTTTTGGAAAATGACAATGAGGTTATCCCGTTTAAGAATGGAAAGTTTACACTTGCCGGAGTCGCAGACAAAATTACCTGCGTTGCCGATTCGCATCAAGCGCTTAAAGATACTCCGGAACCGCGAATCCTTTTATCGCATACACCTGATGTCTTACCCGATGTGACGGATTATGTCGATTTAGTTTTAGCCGGACACACCCACGGCGGACAGGTTAAGCTGCCGCTTATCGGGGCTCTGATTGTTCCTTTGGAGCACGGTCGCCGTTATGCCGAAGGCTTTATTGAAGAAAACGGAAAAAAGATGATTGTTTCCAAAGGATTAGGCACGAGCCGCATTTCAGTTCGGTTTAACTGCAAGCCGGAAATTGTCGTTATTGAGTTTACGGAATAAAAATATGAAAATCATTGAAATAGAAAACCGCACTCCGGAATTGATTGCTGATTTGTTGATTGTTTGGGAAAAATCCGTCCGCGCCACGCATTTATTTTTGAGCGAATCGGATATTCAAAATATCAAAAAATATGTGCCGGAAGCATTAAAAAATGTACCGCACTTGTTTATAGCCGTAAACGCAAACAATATTCCGCTGGCTTTTATGGGAATAGCCGATAATTTTTTGGAAATGCTGTTTGTTTTGCCGGAAGAAAGAAGAAAAGGAATCGGCTCGGCACTGCTAAAATACGGCATAGAAAAATATAACGTAAACGAATTATCAGTAAACGAGCAGAATCCGGAGGCAAAGCTATTTTATGAACATTTAGGATTTACTGTCTATAAACGAGCTGAACTGGACGAGCAAGGCAATCCGTTTCCGATTTTGTATATGAAAAAAGCAAAAGCGTCCTGATTTTATTCAAGACGCTTTTCTTTGCTAGAGTTTATGCACCATAGTACCCAACGTTTCGGCAATACCGCATCGCATCGTTAAAGGAATAGCCTTTGGTAAATTTCACCAAAATCTGCTCTTTTTTATCAGACAGGTTTACCATTTTAACGCTGTCAGCCAGCAGATGCAGGTTTTTACTCAAGCTACAAAGCAAAAAGTATTCGCTATTTTCGACTTTTTGCAGCGGAATGGTCACAACGTCGGTTTTGACAAAGTCAAAAGTTTGAGGAGAGCAAGAGAAAATATAGTTTGTTCCGGTCATGGAACCGTAAATTTTCCCATCATATTTCACCATGTAGCAGCAGCCGACATACGAGCCATCGTCGCGATTAAAAATATTCCGCAGCTTGACGGCGCTCAAGTTCATACTGACCACCTTTTTGGTGTCATAGGAGATTGCAACGCCTAAACCTGACAAAATATCTTCGGGACTTGCCACTCGATATTCAAAGCTAACCAAAGATTTAACCTTATCGTTTACAAAAGTATTGTTACCCTTTGCAAACAAATAACCATACAGCTTTTTAAGCACACTCATACATAAAAATTTAAATTCAACAATAACTATTAACTGGGTTCTAGTATATGCGTTTTTATATTTTTGTCAAGTTTTCATCAAAAAAGGCTGCCAAATATGACAGCCTTTTTTTATAATAAGTTTTAGAAAATTATTTTTCCAAATCTTCACCTGTTTCTTGGTTAACACGTTTTGCCGACAATTTAATTTTGCCGCGGTTATCTGATCCCATGCATTTAACCCAAATTGTGTCACCTTCTTTATAGAAATCAGAAACAGAAGCAATACGCTCGTTTTTAATTTCTGAAATATGAACCAAACCTTCAGTTTGTCCCAAGAAGCGTACAAATGCGCCAAAGTCCATAATTTTTGTAATTACGCCTTTGTAGATTTTGCCTTCTTCAGGCACAGCGATAATACCGTTGATGATATCAATAGCAGCTTCGCAGTTTTCATTGTTGCTGGAAGCAATAGTTACAACACCATCGTCGGTGATATCAATTTTGGTATTGGTTTTTTCAATAATTTCACGGATAACTTTACCGCCTGTACCGATAACTTCACGGATTTTATCTACAGGAATCTTCATAGAGAAAATACGAGGAGCTTTTGGTGAAACCTGCGGACGAGGCTCGGCAATAGCTTTAGCCATTTCACCCAAAATGTGAATACGTCCTTCATGAGCCTGAGCCAAAGCGTTTTTCATAATGTCTTTGGTAATGGAGGTAATTTTAATATCCATTTGCAATGCAGTTACACCGTCTTTTGTACCTGCAACCTTGAAATCCATATCGCCAAGGTGGTCTTCATCGCCCAAAATATCGGTCAAAATAGCCACACGACCGTCATTTTCTTTAATCAAGCCCATAGCAATACCGGCAACAGGCTTTTTCATCGGCACGCCGGCGTCCATCAATGACAGGCAGGTACCGCAAACGGTAGCCATAGAAGAAGAACCATTAGATTCCATAATATCGGAAACAACGCGGATAGTGTATGGGAATGTATCTTTATCTTTCGGCAGCATTGGGTGAATAGCGCGCCATGCCAATTTACCGTGACCAATTTCACGGCGTCCCGGAGTGCCTAAACGACCACATTCGCCAACGGAGAACGGAGGGAAGTTATAGAACAGCATAAAGTCTTGATCATATTCAGCCAGCAAGCCGTCAACCAGCTGTGCGTCATCAGGCGTACCCAAAGTGGTAGCAACCATAGCTTGAGTTTCGCCGCGGGTAAACAAAGCTGAACCGTGAGCTTCCGGAAGCAAGCCGACTTCGCATTGAATCGGGCGAACTGTTTTGGTGTCGCGACCGTCAATACGATGACCTGTAGACAGAACTTTCTCACGCATTGTGTGATGCATAACGTTTTCAATAGCATCGGCAACAAAAGCGTTTTCAACTTCATTTTCAGGGTCAATAGAAGCTTTAACTTCTTCTGCCAACTGTCCTAAAACAGTACCGCGTTCCTGCTTATCGGTAATTGAAAAAGCAGCATTGTAGCGGTCGCCGTAATCTTTCATAATACGCTGGCTCAAAGCTTCATATTCCGGAGGAAATTCAGGAACGCCCCATTTTTCTTTACCGGCTTCAGCAGCCAATTCTTTAATCATGGCAATAACCGGCTGGAAGCTGTCAAAACCAAACATAACAGCGCCAAGCATTGTTTCTTCTGAAAGTTCGTTAGCTTCGGATTCAACCATCAAAACGCCTTCTTCAGTACCGGCAACAGTCAATTCCAATTCAGAAGTTTTTTGTTCTTCAATGCTTGGGTTCAAAATGTACATACCATCTTTGTAGCCGACTTTTGCCGCGCCAATTGGACCCATAAACGGAATACCGGAAACAGCCAAAGCAGCAGATGCAGCAACCATTGCAACAACATCGGAATCATTCTTTTGGTCATGAGAAACAACTGTACAAATAATCTGTACTTCATTTTTGAAAGCATCCGGAAACAGCGGACGAATCGGGCGGTCAATCAAGCGGGAAATCAAAATTTCACGTTCAGACGGCTTGCCTTCGCGTTTGTTAAATCCGCCTGGGATTTTACCGGTAGCATAGTATTTTTCTTGATAGTTTACTGTTAAAGGAAAGAAATCCTGATCAGCCTTAACCTCTTTTGCGGCAACAACCGTTGCTATTACCTTAGTATCACCATAAGATGCAACCACTGCACCTGTTGCCTGTCTGGCAATTTTACCAGTTTCCAAAACTAACTTACGTCCGCCCCATTCCATCTCTTTGCGGCACACTTTAAAATCGATCATATATTCTATTCCTTTCTCTTCATCTCTATATCATCTTTATAAAACCTCACCTGTCCAGAAACAGGATTTTTTAGGGGCTGCGAACACAGCCGCAACCCCTTTTTGCCGGATATTACTTACGCAAATCCAACTTTTTAATGATATTCTGGTATCTTTCTTCACTTGTTCTTTTCAAGTGGTCAAGCAAGTGACGACGACGGCTAACCATCTTCATCAAGCCCAAACGTGAGTGCAAATCTTTTGCATGAATATTGAAGTGTTCAATTAAAGCGTTAATACGATAGGTCCAAATAGCAATTTGAACTTCCGGAGAACCGGTGTCATCTGCAGATGTACCGTATTTGGCAATAATTTCTTTTTTAACTTCACTTGTAATCGACATCTTTATCTTTCCTTTTTTAATCTAAATTAAACACGCGAATCGGTGAGATTTTACGTTCATCAATCCGCACCAACGCAATCAAACAACCACGGGAATAAGCTGCCGTACATTCTGACGGTTCAGCGTCATAGTTTTTAGGCGAAACACTTTGTCCCATGCTTAATTTTTTTGCATCTTCTTCCGAAACAGCAATCTCCGCGATGCCGCGCAGGGATGTTTCTATCGGCAGAAGCAGCTTACGCCGTTCTTTTACATACTCCATTTTTTCTAAATTTTCCAGTAAAATCGTATGCTTAGTATCAAAAATTCCGCATTTTGTGCGTCTTAGCAGAATTAAATGCCCTAATGTGCCCAAAAATTGCGCTAAATCTTTACCTAAAGTACGGACATAAGTTCCTTTTGAACATTCCACCCTAAACTTTGCCGAATCGGCATATTCTTCCAGTAATTCTAAATTATAAATTTCTATTTCCCGCGGCGGAATAGAAACTTCCTGTCCTTTGCGCGCCAGTTTATATGCCGGCTGACCATTGATTTTTATTGCCGAATAGGCGGGCGGAACTTGGGTTATTTTGCCGACAAAATGCGGTATTGCAGCCAAAATTTCATCATGCGACGGAATTTTATTGCAACGGGCAATAACCTCGCTATCCGTGTCATCAGTTACGGTTTGCTCGCCCCATTTAACAATAAATTCATATTTCTTTTTGCCGTCGGTTACAAACGGCACCAGCTTGGTTGCCTCGCCAAAAGCAATGGGCAGAACTCCGCTGGCAAACGGGTCTAATGTTCCGGTATGACCGTTTTTGTTGGCGTGCATCAGCCACCGCGTTTTACCCACAACCTCGGTTGAGCCCATACCGCACGGCTTGTCCACAATCAACCAGCCGTTTACATTGTCTGCTTTTGTATGTTTCATTTTGTCATTTCCAAAAATTCGTCTTCTGTTAAAATCTTTACGCCGAGCTCCTGCGCTTTTTTAGCTTTTGAACCGGCATCTTCTCCCATAACCACATAATCCGTATGACCGGATACCGAACCGGCAACTTTAGCGCCGCATTTCTGCGCCATTGCCTTAGCTTCAGCGCGGGCTAAACCAGCAAGCGTACCGGTAAACACCACCGTTTTACCGTTCAGCGGCGAATCCGAAACAATTTCTGCAACATATTCTTCCACCGTCACAAATTTCAGCAGTTCGGCAATAGTCTTTTGATTATGATCTTCACAGAAAAACTCGACAATATCCGTACCCATAGAAGCACCGATGCCGTCAATGGTTACCAACTTTTCGGTTTCACGTTTTTCCATATCGTGCTGCAGCGCCGCAAAAGTTCCGTAGTTTTTAGCCAGCAGCAAAGCCGTCGCCGCACCGACTTGCGGAATCCCCAGCGCATAAATAAAACGCGGCAGCGAAATGGTACGGCGGCTGTTTATAGCGGCAAACAGCTTTTTAACCGACAATTTTCCCCAGCCGGCGCGCCTTTCTAAATACAAAGCCCGAGCGTTTTGACTGAACAAGTCATTTTCCGGCGCTTGATTTCTTTCTTCTAAGGTAAAAATATCGGCTGGACTATGCAAAAAGCCTTCATCAAAAAATTCTTCAATAACTTTATCGCCCAGTCCGACAATATCAAACGCCTCTTTAGAAACAAAATGCTTTAAACGCTCTTTTGCCTGCGCCGGACAGGTCAAACCGCCGGTGCAGCGGCGAATCGCCTCATTTTCTTCACGAATGGCATGCGCTCCACATTCCGGACAAACAGTTGGAAACTCATAAGGCAGCGAATCCGCCGGACGCTTATCCAAAATCACTTCCACAACTTGAGGAATCACATCGCCAGCGCGCTGAATCACCACCATATCGTCGATACGGAAATCTTTGCGTTTTATCTCGTCTTCATTATGCAAAGTGGCGTGTGAAACCAGTACTCCGCCCACGTTTACCGGCTCCAAATCAGCAACCGGCGTTAAAGCTCCGGTACGTCCAACTTGAACATGTATATTATTGATACGGGTTATCGCCTGCTCTGCCGGAAACTTATGCGCTATCGCCCAGCGCGGCGTGCGTGTTAAAAAGCCGAGGCGTTCCTGCAGTCCTATGGAATTAACTTTATAAACCAAACCATCAATATCATAAGACAAATCAGCGCGAATCTCCATAACATGAGCAAAATTTTTTTCAATCTCGTCAATGGAATTGCAAACTTTGTTGTTAGGATTTATCGGGAAGCCCCATTCCTGCAATTTTGCAAAAAATTCTTCCTGCGTCTGCCATTGGCGTTCCGATACTTCACCCCAGGTATAAGCCCAAATACTCAGTTTGCGCTCGGCTGTAACTTTCGGATTTAACTGACGCAACGAACCAGCAGCGGCATTGCGGGGATTGGCAAATATTTTCTTTTTTTCCGCCGCATTTTTTTCATTCAGCGCCAAAAAATCTTTTTTAGCCATATAAACTTCGCCGCGCACCTCAAGCACTTCCGGAACTCCGGCAGGCAGCTGCAAAGGAAGCTGGCGAATCGTCTTTAAGTTTTCAGTTATATCTTCGCCGATCACGCCGTCGCCGCGGGTTGCTCCCGAAACGAATCGACCATTTTCATAGCGCGCGGCAAAAGATAAACCGTCGATTTTCAGTTCAGCCATAAATGGAATATTCTCTGACGTATTCAGAAAACGTTTCACGCCCTGCACAAAATCTTCCACTTCTTCAATAGAAAAAACGTCTGCCAGCGACAGCATCGGAAAACGATGTTCTATTTTATTGAATTTGCTTTGCACTGCGGCGCCGACACGCTTAGACGGACTGTCGGCACGCACTAAATCCGGATAGATTTTTTCGATTGCCGTGTTTCGGTGTTTCAACTTGTCGTATTCTGCATCGGTCAAATACGGCTCGTCATTTTGATAATAAGCATTATCGGAGCGGGCAATTTCCGCCGCCAAATAAGCCAATTCCGCCGCCGCTTCTTCACGGCTCAATTCTGCAGGTTCTTTCATATTGTCTCCTTTGCTTTTAATATAAAGCCAAAGGCAATAATGTCAATTTTTTCGGAATATTTATTACAGATATAAAAAAAGCGGCATCGCTGCCGCCTCACACTTAAACATTAAACAAGAAATTCATCAAATCGCCGTCCTGAACGACATATTCCTTGCCTTCGGAACGCATTTTTCCGGCGTCTTTACAGCTTTGCTCGCCGCCGAATTTTACATAATCGTCATACGAAATTGTCTCGGCACGGATAAAGCCGCGTTCAAAATCGGTATGAATAATTCCAGCGCATTGCGGAGCCTTCATTCCTTTAACAAAAGTCCAAGCGCGGACTTCTTTAGGTCCAGCCGTAAAATAAGTCTGCAAGCCCAAAAGATTATAGCCGGCGCGGATAATTTTTGACAAGCCGGTTTCTTCCAATCCTAATGCGCTTAAAAACTCTTGTTTTTCGCTTTCAGATTCCAGCTGAGCCACTTCCGACTCAATTTCTGCAGAAATAATTACAGCTTCAGCGCCTTCTTCTGCCGCCATTTTTTGCACGGCTTCCGAAAATTTGTTACCAGTTGCCGCTGAATCCTCGTCAACGTTGCAAACATACAAAACCGGCTTAGAAGTCAGCAATTGCAGCATTTTATAGCACTTAACCGCCTCTTTATCCTGAGCGTCAGGAGCGGCGGAACGTGCTGGCTTGCCAGCCTGCAAAGCGGCAATAATCGGTTCCATAACCCGCACATTCACAGCGGCGTCTTTATCTCCGGCTGTGGCTTTTTTGCGCAATTGTTCAATTCTTTTTTGCAAAGAATCTAAATCGGCAATCATCAGCTCGGTTTTCACAATGTCGGCATCGCGTACAGGGTCTACAGAACCCTCAACGTGGGTTATGTTGTCATCTTCAAAGCAGCGCAAAACATGGATTACCGCGTCTGTTTCCCGAATATTAGCTAAAAATTGGTTACCTAGCCCCTCGCCTTTGGACGCGCCTTTCACCAAACCGGCAATATCCACAAATTCCAGCTGGGTCGGCACTACGTTTTTAGGCTTAACCATCTCTACCAATTTATCCAAACGCTTATCCGGAACGGCAACACGTCCGGTGTTCGGCTCAATGGTGCAAAACGGAAAGTTAGCCGCCTGAGCGGCAATTGTTTGCGTCAAAGCATTAAAAAGCGTAGATTTACCGACATTCGGCAAACCGACAATACCACAGTTAAATCCCATAATCAAAACTCCTAACGGGCTGTATTTTTAAAATTTTTATTCGTTATAGACAATTAGCCGCCGCTTTGCAAGCACTATTTTACATTCCCAAATTTAGGCTGTTTTTCTTTTACTTCAGGAATAATCACTTTGCCGTTTTCAAACTTCACGCCTTTTTCAACCAACATACCTTTTATATCCGGCTGGCAAATATTTTCGCTCAAGCAGCTTGAAATGTTGAACAATTTTGTTGAAGCGTAGTTATAGTCGCTCTCCCAAGATGACACGCTAAAACTGAACCACACCATTGCAAAGGTTTCAAGTTTGCGAAAAATCTTAAATTTTATACCGGCTAAATGCCACAGCAAAATATAACCGACCAAACGCAGCAATTCGCGATATTGCTTTGCAAAAAGCACCTCGTCCTGCGCAAATAATTTGCTGTAAATTTTGATAAAAACATTTGGGAAAAAGCTGAATAAAATAAATATCACTGTGGCACAAACAATTATCCGGCAAATAAACTTATAAATTATGCCTGCCCATAATTTGCAAAAAATCCATGCTTTTTGTAATTTTTCATTTTCAAGAATCTTATTCATCTGCTGCCTCGCTACTCACTTCCACAGGCTGCTGGTTAGATACTGCAATATCGTTAACCTGAAGCTGATATATTACATTAAATATCATCCAGCAGCAATAAAGCATACCGGCAGTTTCTACAGTTCTAAAGAACTTTGAGAACAATCCACATAGTATACCAAGCAAGTACAATATCAACATGATAAGAATACAGCCCCAAATTTCATCGTATTTATAGATAACATCAAACTCTTCTTTTGTTAAAAACTGCGTATAACTTACTGGATAGCTAGGTAAATCAAGTATAACATAAAATATTATAAAGACAGTTATTAAAAATACGGTTATACCATTTATTACCCAATAACAAATCCGAGCCAACCATTTAATAATAGACAGGAATATCTGCACTTTTTTATTTTCAAGAATTTTGCTCATACAACCTCCTTATTTCAGGATTGGAACAGCCTCCTAGATCAAATAAACAT
>CAVEOB010000039.1:11728-12340 GCA_963617265.1 Mediterraneibacter gnavus | reverse complement strand
CTTCAGGATTAGTCAAATGCAAAACCGTGTTATCGGCAGTACCGCTGTCGATTTTATGCTGCACTTTTTCTTTATCCAAAATATTTTCATCTTCTTTTAGAACAAGTGCGTGGCGCCATTGATAAACTGACTCATTTTCACGACCTACAAACCAATAAGCATCACCTAAGTGATCGCTGATTACGGCATTTTCAGGATTGATGTCTGCTGCCTGCTCCAAAAAGTATACGGCTTTATCATATTCACCGGTTCTAAAAAGCGCCCAGCCAAGACTATCTATAATATGCCCTTCGTACGGGTAATTATGATAGGCTTCCAAAATCATCTGCACCGCACTGTCAACGTTTTTGTTATTATCCAAATATACATATCCCAAATAATTTAGCACATTCGGATTCCGGTTGCTGAGCTCAACCGCCTTTTTCAAATATGCAACCGCTTTTTCATATTCATTTTCCTGATAATACAAAGCCCCAAGCGCATAATAAATAGACCAGCTGGTTTGGTCAGGGTTCTTTTGAACCTCCAACGCCTGATGATACAATTTCATTGCCTCTTTATTTTGTTTGAGCTCGCGTTCAATATCCGCTAAATTACTCAAAAGCATAGCAT
>CAVEOB010000039.1:10808-11718 GCA_963617265.1 Mediterraneibacter gnavus | reverse complement strand
TGAGGGCATTAAGATTTTCAATGTTTTTCAAACGAGCCAAATAGTAAGATGATGAATTTTTATCAATCTGCCCGTAAATTCTGTTGGCATCGGCATAATCACCCATATTTTCATAAACATTCGCTAGGGCAAATTTTGTAACTTCATAATCCGGATTTAAATAAACCGAAGCGGCTAAATAAATTTGCGCCACCTCAGGAATATTCTCCATGCGGTACATTGTGCCAAGGTTAAACATTACATCGGCAAACCCTTTTTGCGGTGTATCAATTATAGCGGGGCTTGACGAATCCGTATTGTCAATTTTTTGACGCAGGCTTGTCAGCAACAAAGCCATAGCACCGCTTTCTTTGTAATGATTAAAAATTTGCTCAGCCAAATTCTTCTGATTATGACGAATATAAAAATTAAGCATTACGTCCAGCAAACGATAATTGATTTCCTCGGAATGTGATTTGAGAAATTTTCGATATGTTTCATCTGCTTTTTGATAATTGTCCAAATAGTCATAAATCATACCGGAATGCATCAGCTTTAGCGCGTCATATCTTTTACCCTTGATTTTATTTAAAGAAGCAATCGCCGCTTTTTCCTGCTGTTCTCCAGCAAAGGACCAAGCGTCAAACAGCGGACGCACAACTTTTTTATAGAAAGGATCGCGGTCAAAAGGCAGAATATCTTTTCGAACTCCGGCATAATTGCCTGCTTTGAAATCTTGGGCAGCCACAATGATAACCGGCACTAAAGACTTATTGCCATTTTTGATACTTTTTTTGGCATAAACTGCAGCCTCGTCAAAATTGCCCAGATAAAGCATAATATTGGAAACGGCATTAACGGCATTTTTGTTTTGCGGAGATTTTTCCAAAACTATTTTATAATACGCAGCAGCGTTTTCATAGTCATGACG
>CAVEOB010000039.1:8522-10798 GCA_963617265.1 Mediterraneibacter gnavus | reverse complement strand
GTCATGACGAATGTGTGCGACATGAGCCGCCAAAGCCGCTCCATATAAGGAATTTGAGCGCTGAATATTCGCGTTGTCACCAGCTGCGAACTTTTGCGATTGTTTTGATGTTCCAAAATCAAACACGTTTTGCGAACATGCCAAAACGGCAGCAGACAATAAAATAACGGCGCAAACAGTCTTTTTCATAATATCTCTCATAACTTTTTACCTTAATGCACAATCTGTTTGTATAATATATAAAATTTATTAGCAATGTGTAAAGAGTCTTTATCGTATTGCAAAAAATGTATTTTAGAGTATGATTGGCAGTCAGGGAGAAAAAATGGAAGATTTGGAAGGAATATTGCGTTGGTATATGCTGGGCGGAGTTGATGAAATCTGCTCCGAAAAGCCTTTTGACGCTTTGGCAAAACAGACGCCAGATGCCGCAAAAGCAGCAACACCAGCACCGACGGCTATTTTACAAGCTGCGGCGCCGCAGCGTCCTGCCACAACTTTGCTGGCGCAAAGCAACAACAGCGCCTGCATAAACGCGCGGGAAATCTGTGAATCTGCCCAAACCTTAGACGAATTGAAAAATGCCATGGAAAAATTTGAGGGCTGCTCCTTAAAATTTTCGGCAAATTCCACGGTGTTTGGAAACGGCAGTCCGTCTGCGCAAGTAATGTTTATCGGCGAAGCCCCTGGAGCTGATGAAGATATGCAAGGCAAGCCGTTTGTCGGGCGCAGCGGTCAGCTTTTGAGCAAAATGCTGGCAGCAATCGCCTTAAAACGCGAAGACTGCTATATTACCAACGTGTTGCCGTGGCGTCCGCCTGGAAACCGCACGCCGACCGACGGAGAAGTGGCGGTTTGCCTGCCGTTTTTACAGCGGCAAATAGAGTTGGTTAAGCCAAAATGCATATTTTTGCTGGGTGCCAGTGCGGCAAATGCTTTGCTTGATAATGCCGACAGCATTTCGCATTTGCGCGGAAAAATATTGGACTATAAAACGCCGAACGGCGAGATAATTCCGGCTTTGTGCAGCTATCACCCAGCTTATCTTCTGCGCTCTCCGCAGCAAAAATCTAAATCATGGAGCGATTTGCTGCGCTTGCAAAGAAAATTGCAGGAAAATTGATTTTTTTGAAAAATTAAGGAAAATTAAACAATAAAGTTATATATATGTTACTATATTTAACCCTTTGGAGTGATAAAGATGCGTATGTTTAATAAAATTTTAGTTTCAGGTATCAGCTTTTTGACATTGTTTGCCTTGATGAATCCGACAATGGCAGAAGAAAAAAAAGAAGATGAAGCTTCATCTAAGCCGGAAGCAATTTTGTTTCGTATAGAAAACATAAAACCAATTGCCAATAAAGACGGTTTAATTGATAAATGTAACTTTATGGTAACTGCATTCAACCGTATGGACAAAGCCGTAAAAGAAGCTAAATTGAACTTTAAATGGACCGACAATATCTCGGGCAAATACGTAATTGACGGCTCGGACATTAAGGTAAAAAGCGGAAACGACGCGAAAACGGTTGTTAATGCCGACATCACTCTTTCGGATATTGCTCCGCACACGCAGAAAAGCTTTGAAACAAGCGTAGATACAGACAAATGTTTCCTGTTGTTTGATAACTTGGAATACACCGTTGAATCCTGCATGAACGAGGGTGACAAAGTAGAAATTAAAAACAGTAAAGTCGTTAGCAAAACAGAAGGCTGCAAAAATAACTTTGACTATATCGATTCAAAGAATCCGGAATATTATTCCGAATTTAAAGATGTGCCTGAAAGCGTGATTGCCAAACAAGCGGAAGACGAAAAAAATAATGAAGTTGCAAAAATTTCGGAAAATTATCAAAATTCAATAAAAGATTTGCAAAAAGCCGTCACAACTCTTGACAGCATCAAATAATTCACCCTCATTTAGCGGAGAGCTGATATGCTGAAAAAGCTTTGTTTACTGACAGTTTTGTTTTTGGGAATAAATACGGCGCAGGCGCAGATGTTTGCTCCTAAGCAAAATGTGCAAAACACATCTAATAGCAAGACGGTTCAAACTAAAGCAAACACTCAGGCAAAGCCTGACAGCAAGCCTTTACTGGATGAAAACGGAGCGCCTAATTATGTTGTTAGAAACTTTGTAGATTCTGAAAAAACAGAAAAAGAATATGACAACAGCAGCCGCAAAGTTTTCAGCCTGAAAATGGTAAACGGAGAAATTGTTGCCGACAATCCGCCGCGCTCTATTTTGATATCTTATGAAGATTACAAAATAAACA
>CAVEOB010000039.1:0-8512 GCA_963617265.1 Mediterraneibacter gnavus | reverse complement strand
TTTGATAACTGGATACGCTGTTCTTTACGCATTTATGTGCTTAACGATTTAACGGAAAAAATAAACAACTTCAGCTTTAAGCTCCACTGGCCGGAAATGGATACGGCTATTCAAATGAATCGCCTAAACCCTGGGGTTAGAACTTATAAAGATGTGGTTTTGCTGGGAGAAGGCTGTTTCAACTTGGATAAAGCCCCGACTATTGAAGTAAACCGCTGCCGTGTCAAGGGTATGACGCAGGAACAATGCGCCGATGCGGTAAAATGGTTTCAAAGCAAGAAATAATATGGGAGCGCAAGCTCCTTTTTTTATTGTCAAAATCTAAAAAATATCTTATAATAAAGGTGTTTAAGGTATTTATTATAGGATGATTTTGTTTTACATATTTTGTTATGCAATTACAGGTCTCATGTTTTTCTTTTTTTAGGGGAAACGCTATAATTTACTTTAATTTCGTGTTAATTAAATTCATTCGTTAAATCCTAAAAAAAATTATTATTATGGGACTTCTTATTGCTTTTATAGTATTTTTATTGATCGGCTGGTTTTTGAAATCTGATTTCGAAGCTGGGAGATATCCTTGCTCCAATTCTGGCTACCATTTTCTTTTGGTGGATTGGCTCGCTCTTTGCTTCTTTCAGCGAAGTTTTGAGCTTTAACTGGAGCCTTGGAACAATATTTGCCGGCTTATGCTATATAATTGCAGGTTCAATTATCTACATGCTGGCACGCACCTTGTTCAGCTAGTCAATGCAAAATATATCACGGTTAGATTTTCAAATGTAAGTTTGAAAATCTGCCGTGATATTTTTTTATACAAAAAATGTCGTTTTTTGTTAAAATTTAATTGAATATTTAATAATTCGTGCTAATTTACGAGCCAATAAAAGAAAATTGCAATTTAATAAGGTTATACAAATGGAAACACAAACTCTTTCAGATGTTGCACAAACCGCAACGGAACAGATGTCTTTATGGGATTTGGTATGGTCGTCCGACACAATTACCAAGGTGGTTATGATTGGCTTGATAGCCGTTTCAGTTTGGTCTTGGGCGATTATCATGGAAAAATTTTCTACCTTGCGTCAGGTGCGCAGCCTGTCTAAAAAGTTTGAAGAGGCTTTTTGGTCCGGCGGCTCGCTGGATAGACTTTTTGAAGCTATCGGCAATCGTCCGCGCGACCCGATGTCGTCTATGTTTGTGGCGGCTATGCGCGAGTGGAAACGCAACACCTTGATGAAAGGCAAAACCGACCGCAGCATCCGCGGCGTGTCATTGCAGCAGCGTATTGAAAAGGCTATGATGGTGTCTATGGATAAGGAACTGGATAGCTTGGATACGCACTTGGGCTTTTTGGCTACCACCGGTTCTGTGGCTCCGCTGATTGGTTTGTTTGGTACGGTTTGGGGTATTATTAACAGCTTTAACGCCATTGCCGCCACTCAAAGCAACTCCCTTTCGGCTATGGCTCCGGGTATTGCCGAAGCCTTGTTTACAACCGCATTCGGCTTGATTGCCGCTATTCCGGCGGTGGTTGCTTATAACGCCATTACTACGGCGATTGACCGCTATGCTAAAAAGCTGGAAAACTTTATGGCCGAGTTTACAACCATTTTGTCTCGTGAAATTGATGAAACTACTTTGAAAGCCGACATGGCAGGAGAGTAATTATGGCATTTATGCAAAATTCTTTATATACCCGCCGCCAGTCCCGCCGCAAAGCCGATGTGAATATTACCAACCTGATGGACGTGATGATGGTTTTGCTGGTGGTGTTTATGGTTGCCGCTCCGCTGATGACTTCAGGTATTCCGTTGGATTTACCAAAGGTTGGCGGAAAGAGCCTTGAAGGAAATGAAACTTCAGTTAATATCAGTGTGGATAAAGAAGGCTATTATTACATTGGTGAATCGGTGGTTAATGATGACGATATTTTGGAACGCCTGAAAGGTATTAAAGGCGCCAACGATGCTTTATCCGTTACCATTTCCGGCGATACTACCACCGCTTACGGACGGGTTATCGGACTTATGGCAATGCTGAAAGAAGCCGGTTATGACAAAGTTGGCTTAAAAACCGAGGCAAAGCCTTATGCCGGTAAAAACAATGCGAAGAATAAATCTAAAAATAAGAAATAACAGCTGATGAACAAGTACTTAAAACAATCAATAGCTTTGCATATAGCGGTGTTTTTGCTCTTTATGATTGATATGCCGAATTTCTGGCATAATGATTTAACTTTGGGCAGCGCGCCGATTATTGTTGATTTGTCGCAGGTACGCATTGATGAAATGACCAACTTGCCGGCTAAGGCTGAGTTTGGTCCGGAAGACCGCAAGGCAACCGTAGCTGAGCGCAAAGAAGAAGTGCAATATACTAAAGATACGGCGCCGGAGCCTGAGCCGGAACCGGCAAAGCCAGAGCCTAAGGCTGCTCCGGAAAAGCAGCCGGAAACCGCTCCGGACGAGCAGCCGACTGAAGTAAAGCAAGACTATCTGGAAGCGCCTAAGCCGGAAAAGAAACCGGATAGAAAACCCGACCCGAAACCTACGCCTAAAAAGCCGCCGGTTCCGGATTCTAAGCCAAAGCCTAAACCAAAGCCGCAGCCGGATAATAAGCCGAAAGATACTAAAAAGGCCAAGCCTGAAGAAAAGGCCGCTTTGCAAAGCAGCGCTTTAAAGAGCCTGATGCAGGAAATTGACAATACCAAAAATCTGGATATCGGCGAAACCACGCAGAGCGCTATGATTAAAGAGGGTACGCAGGTTAATAACATGGGTATTGAGGGCGGCAGCAGCAACGGTTCATATCTGAGCGACTTAACCATTACCGAAACCGACGCCATTGCCAGCCTGCTGCGCCAAAACTGGAACTTGGACCCGGGAGCTATCGGCGTAGAAAATATGCGGGTAGAAATCAGAGTATATCTGAACCGCGACGGCAGTATTAAAAAGATTGAATTTCTGGATATGAGCCGCTTTAATTCCGACCCAAGCTATCGTTCGGTAGCCGAAAGCGCTCAGCGCGCCATTATTGCCACTCAGCAGGCGTTTAAGGATGTGTTTGCCGGTAAATATTCGGGCAATTATGACAGCTGGAGCACCCTGCGCCTGAACTTTGACCCGCTGGATAAAGGCGTCAACTAAAAGAGCAGTCTTAAACTACCTCTGGAGCTTGATATGGAAAACATCTATCAGCGAAAATCATTTTATCCATTTATTTTTACGATGTTATTTCTTAATGCGCTGGGTGTTGCCGTGTGCTATTTTTACGGCAACACGGCGATTGTTGATGAAATGGAGCATTTACGCGTAAGCTGGCTTATTACTCAGGGATATTTGCCTTACCGTGATTTTTTTGAACATCATCATCCTTTACTGTGGTTTGTCTGGGCGCCGCTGATGAAAATTTTGCCGCAGCATTTCGAGGTTGATTTGTATATAGCCAGACTTGCTGCTTTATTGTTTTCTGCCGGAAGCCTGACTGTTTTTTTCTTTTGGGTAAAACGTTTTTTCGGCGGAATTAAAACGGCTTGCCTTGCCGTATGCTTTTATTTTATAATTTATGTAAGCTGGTACACTTTTTCAATTTTTAAGCCGGATACTTTCGCGCGCTTTTTCTATTTGCTGGGATTGTACCAGTTTTTTGCTTTTTGCCAAAATAAAAAAACAAAAGATTTAGTGTGGTGCGGGGTTAATTTTACCATCTCGTTTTTATTTTTGCAAACGCTGGTATTCAGTATTTTACCATTGGTATTTCCGTTTGCTTGGCTGCTGTATAAAAAACAAATCTGCCCGAAAGCATTGGGTGCCGCCCTTGCTGCGCCTTTGTGTATTTTGAGCGCTGCATTGCTGTTTTTATATTTTACGGATTCGCTGGCGGCATATTTTCAGCTGAACTGGGTGTTCAACAGCTATTTGTTCAAAGCAGCTCCTTTTTCCAACGACCTGACAATTTATAATAACCCGACTATAAACTCTTACGGAATATATGTTGTTTTGGCAATAGCCGCATCAGCATTTCTTCTTATTAAGCATAAAACAGATTTTAACACAAATACAGTAATTATTTTATTATTCGGCGAAATATTCCATCTGCTGTGTTTTTCTGCTGCGCTGCCGCATTATTTTGTATACTTTTTTATTTTTTCGGCAGTTATTTTTGCCTTAATTTGCCGAGGTATAACCGACAGCGTTTTAATAAATACCATAAAATTGTGTCTTATTGCCGGTATTTTTATCAATGCATTTATATTGCCGGTATTTTTATCAATGCATTTATGCTGTGTCTTTATAATAACAAAAACACGCTGAGAATTATGCGTTTGCTGGAAAGTTCAGAAAATAAAACCGTGTTAAACTGCGGAGATGTATTTTATGTCTGGGAGCCTCTGCACCACTATTATTGGTTTTATCCGTATATGGAAGCTATTGACAGCATTCTGTATAACCGATATCCGCAATTTGATATAAATGACTATCTGCAAGCCAATAAAATTGAATATATTTCCATGAATAAAAATATTAAATGCGATACGGATTTAGAAAAAGATGCTTTGCCGCCGGATAATAAGCACTACCTGCAGAATTTTATCATAAAACCAGAAATATATGATAAATATGAAGAAGTCTATGAAGGTTTCTACAAAAGAAAAGCTGACTTTTAATTTGATATTTTGTGCGGACTTATCTGTCTTTTGGCTTGACATTAACAGAAAATAAACTAATTTATAGCCAACACTTAAAATTTTATGAATAGGAGAAAAAAATGAGTGCTATTGTTGATATTCATGCCAGAGAAATTTTAGATTCACGCGGTACACCGACTGTTGAAGCCGAAGTTGTTTTGCAATCCGGTGCATTCGGTCGCGCTGCTGTTCCGTCAGGAGCTTCTACAGGTGTTCACGAAGCTGTAGAATTGCGTGATGGCGACAAATCCCGCTTTGGCGGTAAAGGCGTTTTGAAAGCTGTTGAAAACGTAAATGACAAAATTTATGACGCTTTGGCTGGCTATGAAGCAGAAGACCAAATTGACATTGATAACACAATGATTGATTTGGACGGCACAGAAAATAAAGGCAACTTGGGTGCCAACGCTATTTTGTCTGTATCTTTGGCTGTTGCTAAAGCTCAGGCAGAAGAAGCCGGCTTGCCTTTGTATCGTTACTTGGGTGGCACTATGGCTCGCACTTTGCCGGTTCCGATGATGAACATTTTGAACGGCGGTAAACACGCAGACAACCCGATTGATATTCAAGAATTTATGATTATGCCAGTTTCTGCAGATTCTATTAAAGAAGCTATCCGTATGGGTGCCGAAATCTTCCAAACTTTGAAGAAAAATTTGAAAGCTGCCGGTCAAAACACCAACGTTGGTGATGAAGGCGGTTTTGCTCCGAATTTGAAATCTGCTGATGAAGCTTTGACCTTTATTGTAAACGCCATCAAAGATGCTGGTTACAAACCAGGTGAAGATGTTGTTTTGGCTATTGATGCTGCTTCTTCTGAATTTTATGAAAACGGCAAATATGAAATGAAGGGCGAAGGCAAATCTTACACTAATGCTCAAATGGTTGAATACTACAAAGGTTTGTGCGACAAATTCCCAATCTTCTCTATTGAAGACGGTATGGCTGAAGATGATTTCGAAGGCTGGAAATTACTGACAGTTGCTTTGGGTAACAGAATCCAATTGGTTGGCGATGATTTGTTTGTTACAAATCCGAAACGTTTGGCTATGGGCTTTGAAAAAGGCATCGCCAACTCTATTTTGATTAAAGTTAACCAAATCGGTACTTTGAGCGAAACAATGAAAGCTGTTGATATGGCTCAACGTCATGGCTATACTGCTGTATTGTCTCACCGTTCCGGCGAAACCGAAGACACAACCATTGCTGATATCGCTGTTGCTACAAACTGCGGTCAGATTAAGACAGGTTCTATGTCTCGTACCGACCGTATGGCAAAATACAACCAATTGATTCGTATTGAAGAAGAATTGGGCGATATGGCTGTTTATGCTGGTAAATCTATTTTGAAAAAATAATTTCAAATAGCTCGAAGGTTAAAAAGGAGTATCAAACGATACTCCTTTTTTATATGTTATAAAGACGCGCCGCTTAAACAACCTGACGATTTTACAAAAGCAAAAACAAGCACCGTTTACAAACGAAAACAGCCGCAAATTATTTTTGCAGCTGTTTTTTACTTATTTTAACTAAATATCCAAATTATCTACGAATTTAGCGCGTTCAATGATAAAGCGGAAACGCTGTTCCGGATCTTTACCCATCAGGCGCTCCACCTGACGTCGGGTTTCAAAGTCTTCCGCCCTGCCCTCTTCGGTTGAGGTGTTTGGAATCACCACCCGCAGCAAAATACGGTTGTTTTTATCCATAGTGGTTTCTTTCAGCTGCAGCGGGCTCATCTCGCCCAAACCTTTAAAGCGGCTGATATCCGGCTTGGTATTGCCTTTAACAACCTTAGCCAAAATCTTATCTTTTTCCTCATCGTCCAAAGCATAGTAGTTTTTGCCGCCGGCAACAATTTTGTACAAAGGCGGGGTGGCAATGTAAAGATGTCCGTTTTCAATCAGCTTCGGCATGTGCTGATAAAAGAACGTCATCAGCAAAGAGGTAATGTGCGCGCCGTCCACATCGGCATCGGTCATGATAATGATTTTCTCATAGCGCAGGTTTTCCTCATTGTAATTGTCTTTAACGCCGCAGCCCAAAGCCTCTATCATATCTTTAATTTCTTGGTTTTGCGAGATACGTTCCAAAGAAGCGCTTGCCACGTTCAAAATCTTACCGCGCAACGGCAAAATAGCCTGTGTAACTCTATCGCGTCCTTGTTTTGCGGAACCGCCGGCGGAATCACCCTCAACAATAAAAATTTCGGTATTTTCGGCGGCAGCCTGCGAACAATCAGCTAGTTTCCCCGGCAAGCGCAGTTTTTTAGTCGGAGCCTTGCGGTTTTGCACTTTTTCTTCTTTTTTCTTTTTGCGGGCTTCGGCTCGGTCTAAAACATATTCTATTAAGGCTTTGGCGTTTTCCACATCAGAAGAAAGCCAGTGGTCGAATGAATCTTTTACGGCTGTTTCCACCAAACGAATCGCCTTAGTGGAAGTCAGCTTGTCTTTGGTTTGTCCTTGAAACTGCGGGTCGGTAATGAAAACCGAAAGCATCAGACAAGCATTGCTTAAAAAATCCTCGGCGGTTGCTGCGGCGATTTTTTTGAACCCCGCCATTTCGCCGTATTCTTTCAAACCTCGCAGCAAAGCGGCGCGGAAACCAGTTTCATGCGTTCCACCTTCTGGCGTGATAACCGTGTTACAATAAGAATATGAAAATCCGTTTTCATCAACCGGCCAAGTGATAGCCCACTCCACACGTCCCTCATTGTTAGCCAGTTCCGACTCGCCGACAAACGCCGCGCGGTTAATAGTGCTGCGTTCGCCGATTTGAATATTTAAAAAGTCCGCCAAGCCGTTTGGATAATGCAATTCGGCTTTCTGTGGAGTAGACTCGCCGCTGGCAATCAGTTCCGGCGCACAGCACCAGTTGATTTTGATACCTTTAAACAAAAAAGCTTTGGAGCGCGCCATACGATAAATGCGGTTGACAATAAATTTGTTATTGCCCTCAAAGATTTCAGCATCAGGCTTGAAGGTGATGGAAGTACCGCGGCGGTTCGGGCAATTTGCGACAAATTCCAATTCCGTCAGCGGTTTGCCGCGTGAATATTCCTGCCGATAAAGTTTTTTATCACGGGCGACTTCAACCACCAATTTTTCGGACAAAGCGTTCACTACCGAAAGCCCCACGCCGTGCAGACCACCCGAAACCTTATAAGCGCCGCCGCCGAATTTACCGCCGGAGTGCAAAGTGGTCAAAATAACCTCAAGCGCAGATTTCCCTGGGTATTTTGGGTGTTCGTCAATTGGAATGCCGCGCCCGTTATCGGCAATGGTAACCGAACCGTCGGCGTTCATCGTCACATCAATATGATTGGCAAAACCGGCGACAGCCTCGTCCATGGAGTTATCCAAAATCTCCGCTACCAAATGGTGCATAGCCTGAATATCGGTGCCGCCGATGTACATTCCGGGACGGTGGCGAACCGGCTCCAAGCCTTCCAGCACTTCAATATCCTGCGCCGAATATTCAGTTTTTGCCGGCGCCGTGGACGAGTCAAACAAATCTGTCATTTTTACCTCAAAACACTTTATCAAATTGTAGACAAACTACAAAACTTTGGCGCAAAAAACAAGCAAAAACCCCAATCCATAAACAAAAATTTACCTTTTGTTAAAAAATAGCAAAATTTTGAAAAATTTTAGAGAAAAAACTAGACAAAAATCGGGGGGGGGTAAACTGAAAGTTAAATAAAAACTTTAATGCAAAGGAGACATGCTATGCCTAAATTAAACAGCCAAGAAATTGAAAAAATTAAAAATTTGGAAAATCCTAAATTAAACAGCCAAGAAATTGAAAAAATTATAAATTTGGAAA
>CAVEOB010000038.1:0-13681 GCA_963617265.1 Mediterraneibacter gnavus | reverse complement strand
GGACTAAAAGATGAAAAAGATATTTTTGTTTTCTGTATTATTACTTACTAGCTGTGCTAGTATTGTAAGGGATAATGCACAAATTGTTCCTATTCAATCTAATATAGATGATACTGAAATTGAAATTACAAACTCCAAAGGTGCCATTGTTTATACTGGACAGGCTCCAGCTACTGTTTGGCTAAAACCATCAAGTTCAGGATATTTTTCACCTGAAAAATATATGATTAAAGCATCTAAAAAAGGTTATTCAACCCAATATACTCCTGTTGATTGGCATATAAGTAATTGGTATTGGTTTGGAAATATTGTTTTTGGTAGTTTAATTGGTTGGTTTATCGTTGACCCTATTACTGGAAAAATGTATTACTTAGATGATGTTGCATATATTCAAATGTCAAAACTGCCTACTGAATAGCCATTGTTTATAAAATTATATTTCAACTATTAAATAATTGCCATTGGACTATATCTTTATATAGGCTAAAACGGCGAAAGGAATTTCGCCGTTTTTATATTCTTGCTAAATACTCTGTCTATTATTTATAGGATTCAATCCAAGAAGAAATTGTTGATTGAGTATTCAAGCCAACTTTAGTATCTACCTGTTTGCCGTCTTTAAACAAAAACATAGTCGGAATGCTGCGAATGCCAAACTGGCTGGCTGTTTCCGGCGAATCATCAACATTCATCTTATAAATAGTAACAACGCCGTTCATTTCTTCGTCAATAGCTTCCAAAATTGGTCCCAACTGACGGCACGGACCGCACCATTCTGCCCAAAAATCTACCAAAACAAGCCCTTTGGAATTCAAAACATTTTCAGAAAACTGGCTGTCGGTTAAAGGTTGTGTCATATTTTTTCTCCTTAATTTTATAAAAATGATATTCTCTATATAGTCTTATTTTTTACAAGATTAAAGTCTTCTGCTCAATAAGACCACAAAATTTTTAGCTCACCCGCATAAGTCGAGTTTCATTTGTCCACAAAATATACGTTTCAACCTTTTTATCAGGATATATTTTGTGCAGCAGCTCGGCATACGCAGCAAGTTGTTTCACATAGTTCAACGGAGTTTGCTCCAAATTTTTGGCTGCAGGACGATTGGTTTTAAAGTCCACAATCATAATTTTTTGCGGCAGAATCACCAAGCGGTCAAGCTGTGCCGATATGATTTTCCCTCCAACTTCACCGATTACCGGCACTTCGGCGCGTGAGTTTTTGCCAAATATCACTGCAAAATCAGGATATTGCAGCAAATTAAGCACTTCAGATTTTATTTGTTCCTGCTGCCGTTCGCTGAAATCTGCGGCATTCTTACGCAAATATTCAGCCACCACATTTTCTTGATTTTCTTCGCTTTGCGGTAAAAATTGCAAAAGTTTATGAATAACGGTTCCGCGGCGATAGAAATTTCCGTTTTCAGTCAAAGGCGAAGTAGAATCTACGTCTTCCTCGTCTTCTATATGCGACGGCGCATATGGTTTTGCCAGCAAAGATTCCGTTTCCGCTGGTTTATTTATCCATTCTTCCGGCGGCGGCATAACACTTTGCAGGCGCGCTGTATCACTTTTGGCTTTGGCAATAACTTCCGGCTCTTCTTCTGCAAAATTTTCTCCGGAAGCCACGCCGTTTTCCTGCAAAGTCTGCTTGCACAGTTCATACCACGAACGTTTATCGGCGTTTTTCTTGCCGGTAAAGCCGCAGATATACAGCCTGTCTTCAGCTCGAGTCAGCGCCACATACAGCAAACGCCGATATTCTTCCAGCGCCTTACGGTTATTTTCTTCTTTTAAGCTAACGCAATTTTGGTCATAGCAAGCACTGTTCAGCGGATAATAAGCAATTTCATCTCCCCACAGTAAAGCTTGCTCGTTTTTAGCATTTTTAATACGCACCGTATCAGGCAGAAAAACCACCGGTGCCTGCAAACCTTTGGAACCATGAACCGTCATCAAACGCACAGCGTCAGTGTCTTTTTGCTCCGTTTCACGCTTAACCTCAACCTCGTTGCGGCTGAGCCATTCAATAAAGCCTTGCAAACTCGGTATATGATCTTGTTCATAGCTTATGGTTAAATTGATGAACTCGTCCAGCGCATCTTCAACTTCCATACCCATACGCTCGGTGAATTTACGCCGTCCGTTTAAGTTAGTCAGAACATAGTTGAAAAGTTCATACGGACGCACAAAATCAAGCATACTCGACAGAGTTTTCAAATTTTCATAAACCTCGGCATATTCAGCATAATCTCCAAGCTTTGACCATAACGGAGCATTGCCGCGGTTGGCACATAGTTTAAGCAAATCATCGTCATTCAAACCGAATATCGGAGATTTTAAAACTTCTGCCAACGATAAATCATCGTTGTTTAACAGCAAAAACCGCCCCAAAGAAATTAAATCCTGCACGGCAATCTGCTCGCTCAAACGCAATTTGTCAGCACCGCTGATATTGACATCGACATTTTTACACGCCCGAATAAACTCATCAACAAAACTGCTGCGCGTTTGCACCAGCACCATAATATCGCGGTAATGCAAACTTTCTTTTGTTACCAATTCCTTTATTTTGTCGGCAATTTTTTGAGCCAAGCGGGTTTTGACCGACACTTCTTTACTCATCTCAACCGGAGGCTGCCAATTATAATCATCTGTTTTTTCTTTTTTCTCCGCCACCAGCAAAGGCCAGATTTCAACTTTACCAAACTCTCCGGCTCTAAACGGAATGTGATTTACCGTTTCTTCCGGCGCGGTGACGCCTTCTGCAGCTTCAGGCTTGGCAAACAGCTGATTGACGGTGTTCAGAACAGCTGCGGATGAACGAAACGATACGGCTAAATTAACTTTTTGAAAATCAGCCGCCGCCCGTTCGGCAAAAAGCTGCGACATTGCATCAAATTTGTCGGGATCGGCTCCCTGAAAGCTGTAAATTGATTGTTTTCTGTCGCCAACGGCAAACACCGTGCGTTTTTTTTCAGAATTTCCTGCTCCGGCAAAAAATTCGGAGCTTAATGATTTTACAATTTCCCATTGGTTAGGCGAAGTATCTTGCGCCTCATCAATCAAAATATGATCTATGCCGCCGTCAAGCTTAAATAAAACCCACGATGCAACGCCGTCGTCCGCCAATAAATTTCGGGTCAATAGAATCAAATCTTCATAATCCAGCCGCGAATGAAGTTTTTTAAATTCGTTATAGCGCTGCGTCAGCTCGCGGGCTATGGCAAACACCGCCTTGGTGGCGTTATATAAGCGAACTTTACAAATTTTATCTTCGGTTTGCAGCACCCGTTCACCCTCTTTGACCATGCGGTCAGGCAAAAGAGAATCGACCGCCTCGGCTTTTTTGCTTGTCAGCTGTTTGCTCAGTGTGCCGTCCTTAGTCAAAAAAATTTGCTTATACAAACTATAATCAGCTGGCTTAAAACCATTTTGCAAAATTGTTTCAAATTTTTCTGCCCGCTTTACATCATTTTTGCCGCCATTCAGCAAAGCCTGAATATTTGCCCGTACCTCTGCAATGTTTATGCCGCTCATAAAATCGGCTATCACCTTTTCTTCACTGTCTTGCGGCGATACTTGCAAATGCTGCGCCAATGCCTGTTCATACGAAGCTTCATCTGCATAGTTTTTCAGCAAATCCGTAATTTTAGAGCGATTTAAGGTAATGTTTTTCATCACGTTCGGAAAAGAATATTCGCTCAAATTTTCGGTTAAATATTGCAATGACGATTTTAATGTTCCCTCGGCTCCGTGCTCGGTTTGCTCCAGCAGTTCTTTTTGAATTTGCGCCAAAGCCTCGGCGGCGCCCTCATCGTCCAAAATATCGAAATACGGCGAAACTCCGGCTTCCAAAGGAAAACGCTTTAGAACTTCTTGGCAAAAGCTGTGAATGGTTTGAATCTTTATGCCGCCAGGGGTATCAAGCAGCACGGCAAATAAAGTTCTGGCTCTTTTTTTATATTCCTGCTGCTGTTTGGTATTACCGATTTCATTTCCCAGCAGTTTATACAGGCTCTCTTCCAAGTCCTGTTCCGGCATTACCGACCATTTGCTGAGACGCTCGGAAATACGGGTATTCATTTCCACCGCTGCTGCCTTTGTATAGGTCAGGCAGAGCAAGCGCTGCGGGCTGACGCCGCTTAAAAGCAAACGCAAAACACGGTCGGACAGCACTTTGGTTTTACCAGTTCCGGCAGAAGCTTCCACCCAAACCGATTTTTGCGGATTAGCCGCGGCTCGCTGCTGTAAAGTGGCTAAGTCGCCGCGCTCTTTGCGCAAATTTTCAAATTGCTCTTTAGTCGTCATTAGAACCGTTCTCCTTTGTCTGCTCATCTCTTACCGACCATTCTAAAAAGCGTGAAAGATGGTCATAGTCGGAATAATCCGGCGCGTCATGCGGGTTTGGCTTGGCATAATAAGGCGTGCTTTCTTTATCAAAATAGGCTATCAGCGTTTGCAAATAGCTCATAGTCCGCTCCAAACCGCGCTGGCTTTGTTCCTCATCGGCGACAATTTCTTCTTTGCCTAAACGCCAATAGCGCAAAGTTGAAACTTCTTTCGCCGGAATTTCGGCAAACCCGCCGCTTTGAACAATCAGCCCCTCTATTGGCAGCTGAGGCGCCATTCCGCTGGCAATTTCTTTATTTGAGCGAGCTTTTCCGGTTTTATAGTCCAATACATTCACCCGCCCGTCTTTAGTTTCATCTATGCGGTCGGCTTTGGCTGTGATGGTGAATTTTCCGCCGTCAGAATCAAAAACCATACTGCCGGTTATTTCATTATGTACTTTTTTGACCTCGAAGCGATATGCTTTTTCGGTTTCAATCAGCCAATCGACGGTTTTAACAAATTTAGGCCACCAAAACGCTTTTATATCAGAACTGATAAGGTTAGCCGCAAACTCTTCTTCGCCAATACGCAGCATCTGCTCTTTAGCGTCATCCGGATAGGCGCCGGTGTTGTAAATGTTGTTAAACTTTTCAATAACCGCGTGTATGATATTGCCGTAATCACGATAGGCAACATCTTCGTCCAAATCTTCAAGCGGATATAATTTCAAAATATATTTGGCAAAAATTGTGTAAGGATCGCGCATCAGCATTTCAAAATTTACTGCCGACAATTTACGCGGGCGCAGGCAAAGCGGCGGACGAGGCTCTGGAGCGCCTATGCGTTTTTGCACAGCAGCGCGTTCCAAATATTTTGCCCACAAAGAATATTTGCTGTCATATAAAAACGCATATTTTTCCTTGTCTCCGCCGAAATTTGCCGCCAGCACGGTCTCCAGCCGCAGCCACCAGCGTGATTTATTGGTTGGCGTTCCGTCTACACGTTCGGCACGGGTTAAATAAACTTCTTTTGCATTAAGCAGATGTGCAAAATCAGCCGCCATCACTCCGATTGAACGTTCCGGCAAAGGAAAGCCGAAATCTTTTTTCATCGGGCGCGACATCCACAAATCGGCAGAAGGCAGTTTCGGCCAAACACCTTCATTGACTTCACCGATAATGGTTACATCAAACTGCATCAAGCGGGCTTCTATCGGACCTAAAATTTTCACCCTTGGGTGCATACCGAAGCGCACACGCACATTTTGCTCTAAAAGCATACTTTCCAGCAAAGGCAGATAGTCTTTAGGCTTGATATGCTCAAGCAATTCGCAATACGGCAAAAAGTCACTGACAAACTTGGCGGCGGCAGAACCAGCGTCGCTTTTCCAAATAATTTTTTCACCGCTTTTAATATCGGTATCCGCCAAATTTTCGGCAACGCGTATATGTGCGGTAAAAATGTCTTTCAGACCAGTTTCGGCTTGTCTATAAAGCTCTAGCAGCGGCGCGAATGATGTTTTTATTTTTTCCAAAAATTCAGTCTGACTGTCGGTGAGCTCTTCTTTTTTACGCCATTTCAGCTCCAATTCTCTGACTTTTTGATTGCAATCGGCAGATTTCATTCCGCAGGAAGTAAACGGGTGCTTTAACAGCGAAAGCAAGCTTACCTGCGAAAAATCATTTTCCAAAACATTCATAATAAGCTGCAAATAGGTGCCGATTGGAGTCAAACTAAGCGGCTGACCAGCGGAATCATCGGCAACAATGTTCCACTTTTTCAGCTCCGAAACCACTCGTCTTGCCAAATTTCTATCCATAGTTACCAAAGCCGCCGTTTTTTCCGGAGTTTCAAGAGTATTGCGAATCAGCAGCGCTATAGCCTGCGCCTCTTGCCGAATATCATCGCAGTTTAGCAGATGAATACCGGCAAACGTTTCTGCCGGCAAGAGTTCTATTGACAGTTTCCGCCATTCTGCCGAACCCATTGCCGGACGCATAATTTCTGTAACCAAGCGCTCTTTAGAGGTAAAAAGCTTATGCGGAACATTTATAACTTCGGCACGGTTAATTTTCAAAAAATCAAGCAGCTCTTTCAATTCATACTGCGGGTGATTTTCATCAATTAAACTCCATTCCGCATCTTCCAAGCAATTGTCCAAACCATAAAGCCAAACTTCACCATTCGGCAAATTCAGCACCGTTTGCACAAGCTGTTTAAGGCGCGGAAAAGCAGCGGTAGTTCCGGCAACCACAATTTTTTGCTCGGTACGGCTTTGTCGCCATATATCCAACTCGGCGTCTAAAAGCTGATTGCGGCGGAAAGAAGCATCAACAACTCCGCGTTCTTTTAAAATCTGCGGCCAATATTCGGTGATTATGGAAAGCAAATTCAAACTTTCCTGCCAATGCGCCGCATATTCCGCCGGCACAATTTCTTTAAGGCGGGAAAAATCCAAATTTTCATTGTAGGCAAGGTCGATTAAGTCCGCCAAATTTTTTGCCAAAGCATAAGACTGCGCCAAAGAGAGATGTCCCAGTCCAAGCTCCGCCGGCTTTTGCATAATCAGTTTGGTAAAAATCAAAGTGCGTTCAATTTTAGAAATTTCAGGAGCCAGTCCCTGCAAAATTTCACTGCTGCCGGTTAAAAAAATTTCATCTTCTTCCACGTCGGCAATCGGCAGAATCCGCGGCAATATCGTCGGGCTCAGCCCTTTTAACCGCACAAAAGCATCTAACAAGCTTTGGCAAGCGCGGCGGTTTGGCAGCAAAAACAGCACATTAGCCAATTCTTCGGGCTGATTTTCATAATATTTCAAAAAATGCGCCGCCAAAACATCAACAAAAGACTCTCCAGCATTAACATTATATATTTTCGGCGCCATTTTTCTCTCCTACAGACTTTTTAAATACGCTTTTAGTTTTTCGACAGCCCGTCCGCGGTGCGACACCGAATTTTTTTCTTCTTTGCTCATTTGCGCAAAACTTTTAGCGAATCCGTCCGGCACAAAAAGCGGGTCATAGCCGAATCCGCCGTTTCCTTGCTTTTCCAAAGCAATTTGACCGTCAACGCGCCCTTCAAAAAGCTTGTAGTCGCCATCCGGAAACGCCAAAGATATAACGCAGGAGAAATGCGCTTTTCGGCTTTTATTCGGGCTTTGCGCCATTTCCGACAATAATTTTTCCATTCCTTTGTCAAAATCGCGGTTCGGAGCATAACGGGCAGAATATACCCCAGGCGCACCGTTCATAGCATCGACGCACAATCCGGAATCATCGGCAATACAAGGCAGACCCGTAAATTTAGCAATAGTCTGGGATTTTAAGAGAGAATTTTCGGCAAAAGTTGCGCCGGTTTCTTCCACGTCCGGCAATTCCATATCAGAAGACGATTTAACATTTATGCCAAACGGCTGCAAAAGCTCTTTGATTTCCTTAATTTTTCCGGCGTTATGACTGGCAAAAACAACTTCTAACAACTTCATATTTTTCTCCTATTCGTTAAGGGCTTTTTTCTGCGCCATAATCAGCTGATGAATCCCCTGTTTAGCCAAACGAAACAGCTCGCTAAACTCATTTTCACTGAAAACAGCGCCTTCGGCTGTTGCTTGGATTTCAACTATTTTACCGCTTTCCGTCAGCACAAAATTTGTGTCGGCCCCGGCATGCGAATCCTCTTCATAATCCAAATCCAACAACGGTTCGCCCTGACAAATACCGCAAGAAACCGCAGCCACATATTCGCGAATCGGATTGCGCGGCAGCCTGCCTTCCTGCACCATTTTGCACATTGCCAAAAACAACGCCACAAAACCGCCGGTGATTGACGCCGTGCGCGTGCCGCCGTCTGCCTGCAAAACATCGCAATCCACCTGCACGCACATTTCCGGCATTTCGCTTAAATCAACCGCCGCCCGCAAAGAACGACCGATAAGGCGCTGAATTTCCGCCGTGCGTCCGCCCACGCCTTTGGTCTCACGGTTTACGCGGGTTTGCGTCGCCCGAGGCAAAAGCGAATATTCGGCAGTTATCCAGCCTTTGTTACCGCCTTTGAGCCACGCCGGAACTTCGCTGCTGACGCTTGCCGTGCATAACACTTTGGTATTTCCACATTTTATTAAACAAGAGCCTTCCGCATATAAATTTACATTTGGAATAATTTCCACCGAACGCAAATCCTCGGCTCCGCGGTTATTGCTGCGCATTTATTTTTCCTTTGAATTTGTTTTTTTGCTGAAAAAAGTGATGTACCGCCGACGCCACTCTTTTAACAGTGTTTTCCACTTTTTCATCACGGGTTTCCACCACAATATCGGCTTCGGAATAATAAGGATATTCCTCGGTGATATATTCCTGTAGCTTGTTTTTTACCGTAGCGTTATCACCCAGCAAAAACGGTCGGCGCGTGCGTCCTGCAGTGCGGTGATACAAGGTATCTATATCGGCTTTGAGCCAAATTGTTACGGCATGTTCTTTTGCCAATTCGCGGGTCTGCTCTGCCACAAACGAACCACCGCCCGATGCCAAAACGCAGGGAGCTCCCTGCAGCAAGCGTTTCATAACTCTTTCCTCACCGGCGCGGTATTCTTTTTCACCAAAACATTTAAGCACGTCCACCAGCGACAAACCAGCCGCCTTTTCTATTTCTTGGTCGCCGTCAATAAACGGCAGAGACAGCCGGCGCGCCAATCTTTTTCCCACACTGGTTTTGCCGCTACCCATTAACCCAACCAATAAAATTATTTTATCTATTTTTGACATTTTCTTATTTTTCTTTGTTCAAACATTTGCTTTCTATTGACCTTATAATATAACCTTGCTACTATTATTCAATCTTTTTTTAATTTGTTGTGAGGAAGAATATGAGAAGACAATCTGCATACACTCAGGGCGGCACCCTAAAAATTGCCTTGTACGCTTTAGGTTTGGTATTGCTCGTTACAATCGGGTTTTTAATGTTCCACGATATTCAAGTGCCTACAGAACACGTATCGCAGAAAATTTCAGTAGATTTAGATAATTAAGGCTGATGCTTGGACGGTTTTTAGAAAGTTTTTTAGAATCTGAAGCAGCGGAAAAAGGCGCGGCGCAAACTACTTTGTCCGCCTATGAGCAGGATTTGCGGCAATTTTTGGAGTTTACCAAAATAGAACAGCCCAAAGATTTGAATGAAGAAATAATAGAAAAATTTATTCAAAATCTGCAAACTGAAGACTATGCCGCCAAAAGCTTAGCCCGCAAGCTTTCTTCCATTAAAGATTTTTGCAAATTTCTTTATTCGGAAAAAATTATAGAAAACAATCCAGCCGCCTATATTTTAACTCCTAAGCAAGAAAAGCCTCTGCCTAAATTTTTAACTGTAGCCGAAATAAAGCTGCTGATTGAGACGGCTTTTGCCAAAACCGACTACCGCTATTGGCGAATCGGAGTAATGATTGAGCTGATGTATGCAACCGGACTGCGGGTTTCTGAATTGGTAGGATTGCCGGAAAACGCCATAAATTATAAAAAAGGCCTGATAACCATTTTGGGAAAAGGCAGCAAAGAGCGGGTAGTTCCGGTTGCCGAACAGGCTCTGAAATCTTTAACGGAATATGCAAATTTACGGCTGGAATTTATCAAAAAAAATTCTGTATCGCACTGGCTGTTCCCGTCTTTGACTTCGGTTTCCGGTCATTTAACCCGCGACGCCTTTTATAAAGATTTGAAAAAACTGGCGGTGGACTGCGGGATTTATCCGTCGCGGGTTTCGCCCCATGTTTTACGACATTCATTTGCCACCCATCTTTTGAATAATGACGCTGACCTGCGCTCCGTACAAAAAATGCTGGGACACGAGAGTATTGCCACAACGGAGGTTTATACTCATATCACCTCGCAAAAACTGGGCGATATCGTGCGCAAAAAACACCCGCTATCCCATTTTATGGAAGAAAAGCATGTCTAAGAAAAAAGAAATCATTATCAATAAAGAGCACACGCTGGAAGATTTGACCAGCGTTTCAAAAACCATTATGCCGCTGGCAAAACAGCTTTTAGGCGCCAAAGGCATGCTGGAAATGGAAATTTTATCAAACTGGACCGCTATTGTCGGCAAAGAACTGGCGCAATATTCTCTGCCACAAAAAATATCTTTCCGCAAAGACGAGCGCAGCAATGGTACTCTTGAATTACTGGTTTTAAGCGGAGCGTTTGCTATGGAAATCCAACACCGCGAATCTCAAATTCTAAACAAAATCAACACCTATTTTGGATATGACGCCGTGGCAAAACTGAAAATAATTCAAAACAGCCGCCCTGAAAATTTTTTATTCACTAAAAAACCCATTGATAATGTGAAAAAAAATCTTGTATCTCCAGAAGAACACAACTATATTACGGAAATAATTAAAGACGTGGATAACAATGAGCTGCGCCGCCACTTGGAAATTTTAGGCGAAGCGGTATTGGGAAGCAAAAAATCTTAGGAGTCATAATTTTGGATAAGTTTATAAAATCTCTCAGTAAAATAGCAACCTTTTCGGCGGCTTTTTTGGCGGCAGCTTATTTTTATTTTACCTATAAAGGATTTGAGATAAATGATGACGGCAATATTGTTTTAAAAGAACAAACCGCCACTGCAGCTGAAAAAAACGGAATTGCCACTGTATTGCCGAAAGAACTGCATATTAACGCTTCCACAAAATATGCCATTGGCTCATATAATGCGCCTATCACTTTGTATGAATTTTCTTCTCTCGGCTGTCCGCATTGCGCCGATTTTCATTTAAACGTGGTGCCGAAACTGGAAAAGGAATATGTAGACAAAGGCTTGCTGCGTATTGTTTTTGTAAACTTTCCTTTGGATAGAAAAGCCATGCAGGCTGCTCTTCTGCTGCAATGCGCCTCGGTAGACAACTATCACGGATTTTTATCCCGCCTGTTTGACAAACAGCGTTTTTGGTATTTGGCAAGCGACACTTCGCAATTGCACAGTTACGCCGCCGAATACGGAATCAGCTATGACGAGGCAGAAAGCTGCCTTCATAACGACGCGATGGCACAAACAATTATCTCTGACCGCCAGCAAGGCTTGAAACAACTAGGAATGACCGGAACTCCGGCACTTTTGTTCAGCGGACGTGACGGCAACGAAATTATTTATTCGGCAGCAACTTTCGGCGCGGTAAGCGAATATTTAAACAGCCGATATGAAAGAATGGGTATTAAGCCTTTGCCATGAAGAAAGACCCGAAAGACATAAAAGAATTGGCTGAACGAATCCGTGATTTCAAATCCAAACAAATAAAGAAAGAAAATAAAAGCCAAAATTCTTCGTGGCGCAATTCAGTGGCAGGAGCTTTTAGAATCGGCACCGAATTTGTTGCCGCAGTAGCAGTTGGAATATGCCTTGGATATACTTTAGATAAAATTTTCGGGACTAAAGTTGTTTTTCTACTTGTATTTTCTGTATTTGGGTGTATGGCTGGTATGTTGAATGTTTATCGCTCAGCGCAAGAGATGGATAAAAATATTCAGAAGGAAAAAGATTGATGTCAAATCCGGTTGAACAATTTGAAATAAAAAAGATTATTCCGTTTGAATTTAACGGAACAGATTTGTCGTTTACAAATTCATCTCTGTGCATGATGATTACCATTTGCGTTATTATGCTGAGCCTTGGCTTGTGCCTTAGAAAAAGAAGTATTGTGCCGACAATGGCGCAAACCATTCCCGAAGCTGTTTACAGCTTTATACAAGGCATTATGGGCGAAACTTTAGGCAAACACGGTGCTAAGTATATTTCATTTGTGTTTGCGCTGTTTACTTTTATTGCCGGCGGAAATATTTTGGGGCTTTTCCCATATAGTTTTACATTTACATCGCATATTGCCGCTGTGGGCGCTCTTTCTATTTTTTGCTTGCTGCTGAACATTGTATTTGGAATCAAAAAACGCGGCTTGGGCTATTTACGAACCTTTTTTCCGGAGGGCGTGCCTGTTGCTATGGCACCTTTAATTGTTCCACTGGAAATAATATCGCTACTCTCAAAGCCTTTCAGCCTGACAATCCGTTTGGCGGTTAACATGTCGGTGGGGCATATTATCCTGAAGGTTTTGGGCGGTTTTATCGTTACCATGAAAATTTTTGGCTTTATACCTTTGGTTGCCGACATGGGAATCATTATGTTTGAATTATTTGTTACTTTGCTGCAAGCTTATATATACACGACCTTGAGCTGTGTATATTTAAACATGGCAATCAGTAGCGAACACTAACTTTTTTACGTTAATTAAAGAAAGGAACTCAAAATGGAAAATGAAATTTTGCAAAACAAAACTTTGGCTTACATCGGCGCTGGTATCTGCGCTTTGGCTATGACCGCCGCTGCTTGGGGTTTGACAAAGCTGTGGGTAGCATTGATTGAAACTGTTGGTCGTAATCCGCAAGTTAAAAAAGACGTTACATTGTTCGGCTTTATCGGTATGGGTTCTATTGAAGCTATTGCTTTGTACATTTTGGTTATTGCCATTCTGATGATTATATAATAGCAGCCGCTCAATAATTTCTTTTTTTTGAGAGGGAGCAAAATGCCTCAATTAGACTTATCTACATTTGCCTCGCAGGCTTTTTGGATGGTTATTAGTTTTAGTTTGCTTTGGTTTTTGATGGCAATGTTCATCACGCCGAAAATAACTGATGTTTTAGAACAGCGCAAACGCAAGATTGACGACTATATCATTAAAGCCGAAAAATTAAACCAACAGGCTAAAACTTCGTTGGAAAAATATGAGAAGGCTTTGAATGACGCTAAAGCCAAAGCAGCGGCAGATATTGCGGCATGCCAAAAAGAATCAGCGGCTTATTTAGCGGCTGAACAAAAATTGCTGAATGAACGTCTCAATAAGCAAATTGCCGAAAGCGAATTTAAATTGGCGACAGAAAAAAAGGAAACTTTGCAGCAAATTGAGCAACTGTCGCAAAATTTGGCTTTTGACATTGTGCAAAAACTGGGATTTTCGCATATCAGCAAAGAAGATGTGCAAAAAGCAGCTCATAAAGGAAATGACTGATGGCAGAAGAACTTATGTATAATTCAGTAAATGAAGAAACTGTCAACGCTATTCCCAACGGCAATGATTTGATTGACGCAACTCAAAACGCTATTATTGACGCGGCGGAAAATGTATCGGAAGTGTTTGATAAAGCAAATCCTGATGTTGCTCATCAAATTGCCGATGTTCCATTTTATGCCGATGTGGAATTTTGGGTCGGCATGGCGTTTATTCTTTCATTGCTGGTTTTGGCTAAGCCGGCTTGCCGATTTTTGAAAAAGGCAATGCACGGCAAAATTGCCTCGGTAAAAC
>CAVEOB010000037.1:13610-14625 GCA_963617265.1 Mediterraneibacter gnavus | reverse complement strand
GCTGGATAGCTTGAACAAAGTTTTTGACCCGAATTTTGAACGTGTGGTGCAAGAAGTAGAAGATAAAGAAAAAACTGCAGGCACAATTATTGCCGAGCTGCAGTCCGGTTATACGTTGAATGACCGTATTTTGCGCGAAGCCATGGTGGTGGTGACTAAAGGCGGAAAACAGGCTGCTTCAAAAGAAGATAAGCAATAAAAAATTCTGCAAACATACATTGATAAAATTAAAAGTCCGTATTTTTCGGACTTTTTTATTTGACGCGAAAAAATAAATGGTATATTTAACAGATTATTATTTATTTCTGAAATATAATCTTGCGTATGAAGATATTGAACGTTTATATTTTTAAGCAGATTTTTATAGGTTTTCTGCTGGTTTGTTTCTCTCTGCTGGCTATGCTATGGCTGACGCAGTCGCTTAAATTTGTGGAAATGGTTACGCGGCAGGGTCTGCCAGTGTATTTGTTTGCCGAAATGACATCTCTTTTAATGCCGCGCATTTTCAATATATTGTCGCCGGTGGCGGTTTTTGTAACGGTATTATTTGTGTATAACCGTTTAATTGCCGACCGCGAATTGGTAGTTATGCAGTCGGCGGGCATCAGTCCGTGGAATAACTCTAAAGCCGCAGTTGCGGTGGGTATTATTTTGGCGCTGTTCAACGTGTTTGTGATGAACTGGGGTATTCCTTGGTCAGAGGCGAGATTCCGCGATTTGGAATGGCGGGTGAAAAATAACTTGACGCAGATGGTTTTCCGCGAAGGCGAGTTTACCAGTTTGAAAAACGGCATAACCGTGTTTGTTAACAAGCATGAAGATGACGGTTCTGTCAGCGGTATTTTTGTCAGCGATGAAAGCAAACCGGACGTAAAAGTTACCTTAACGGCTGAAAAAGGGCGGGTTATACAAACAGAAAAAGGTCCGAGAATTTTGTTTATTAACGGCGTGCGGCAGGAAGTTAATACTAAAGATTACAAATTCAGCACTCTTTCATTTTCTCGTTATTCGGCGG
>CAVEOB010000037.1:0-13600 GCA_963617265.1 Mediterraneibacter gnavus | reverse complement strand
AGTGTGGAAAGTAAAAAAAAGAAAAATCAGACGGTGCGTGAGCGTTCAATTTGGGAATTGCTGAATGCTGAAAATGATGAAACGCTTGATGCTCCGACCAAACGTAAAAGCATTGTCGAAGGACACCGCCGCATTTTGTATCCGTTATATAATTTGCTTTTTTCATTATTGGCATGCGTAGGGCTTTTGGTTTGCAATTTTAACCGCCGCGGTCAGACCAAGATTATCAGCATAGAGGTTTTGTGTATGGTTATTGTTTTGGGCGGCGATTTAGCCTTAACTAACTTGTGCGGGCGTTCGCTTTTGCTGCTGCCGGTTTTATATTTGAATTGCTTATTGCCGTTTGCAATTTGTTTGTATATGCTGTTTTTTTATAATCCGTTTTATTTTCGCCGCTTTAAGGCAAAGGAGCACCATGAGAATCTGTTGTAGTTTGGGCATAAGATTGCTGTTGCTGGTTGCGCTGCTGTGCAGCGGGCAGGCTTTTGCAGTTAATGAAGCCGGAGAAATACAGCGCAAGGAAAATAAAACTCCTCATGCGGCAATGGACGTGGCGCATAATATTACAAATATTCAGTTTGCCGAAGACAACAATATTGAAGGGCAGAATGCTATAAATTTTAGCGCCGATGAATTGACTAATGATGAAAAAAACGGCTTGATTATTGCAAAAGGCGATGTGGAAATTTTTTATAGCGGTATGCGTTTGCAAACAGATAAGTTAGTCTATAATCAAAATAAAGATTTGGTAACGGCGCAGGGCAATGTGCGTTTATATTCGTCCGACGGTTCTATTGTATACAGCGATAAAGTGGAGCTTACCGAGCAAATGACCACTGGCGAAATGCAGCATATAAAGGTTTTGCTAAAAGACGAATCGCACGTTTTTGCCAAGAGTTTTAGAAAGAAAAACAACCATAGAAAACAATTGGCTTATGCTACTTATACGCCTTGCGATATGTGCGACGCCCAGTCTCCGCTGTGGTCTATCAGCGCCCGCAAGGTTCAGCATGATGAAGAAAGCCAAAATGTGCATTATAACGATGCGGTGATAAAAATTAAAAATGTACCGGTTTTTTATACGCCGTTCTTTTCACACCCTGATCCAAGCGTAAAACGGCGTTCCGGCTTTTTGGCGCCGACGATGGGAAGTTCAAATTATTTGGGCGCCGTTGTGCAGCCTCGCTATTTTTGGGCGGTTAACGATCAAACAAATGTTATTTTTTCGCCGATATATTCTTCAGATAAAGGTATGGTTTGGGGCGGCAGCTATCAACAATATTTTTACAGCGCCGACACAGATATTTCCGGAAGTTATTTAAAAGACGGCAAAGACGGTCGTCCGCAGCATCGCGGCAATATTTTTGCTAAAGGACGTTATGATATCAATGACTTGTGGCGAATGAAGTATGATTGGAAGTATGTTTCCGACTACATTTATTTGAAAGAACTGAGCCTGCCTTATCAAGATGATGCATGGCTGACTTCTAATTTGAGCTTTGAGCGGTTCAGCGGGCGTGATTATGCATCGGTTGAGGCTTATTACTATGAAATTTTAAGCTATAATCTGCGCCGCAACAATGAAAATCAGTTCCGTGAGATAAATAGCCGCAAGCCGACGGTGGCGCCGCTGATTGATGTGGAAATGTATTCTGACCCGAGTTCTATCGGCTCATATTTCAAAAATGAATTTAACAGTGCGTCAATTTATCATAAAGACGGAAAAAGCACACAGCGTTTGACGTCCATCAATGCTTGGGAACTGCCGTTTACATCGTCGTTTGGTGAAAAATATCGTTTTGTTGCCTCATTAAAATCCGATGCCTATTATGTGAACCGCTATCAATATTTGCCAAATGACAAATACAGCGGCACGGTTACAAGATTTTTCCCGCAAGCCGGTATTGAATGGCGTTTGCCGTTTGTCCGCGCCAATGAAGCTTCGCGGCAGATTATTGAGCCGGTAGTGGTCGGCGTATTGGCTCCGAAGGGCGGCAATAAAGCGGATAAAATTCCAAACGAGGACAGCGAAGACGTTTATTTTGATGATACGAATGTTTTGGATTTGGACAGATACGCCGGATATGACCGCAACGATACGGGCAGCCGTGTCAGTTATGGTTTGCGCTGGAGTTCTTACGGCGATATTATCGGACGTACATCAGCGTTTATTGCTCAAAGCTATGAACAAGATAAGGACAGCAGCTTTACGCAAAGTTTGGACAGCGATTATAATTCTAAGTTCAGCGATTATGTCGGACGCGTTAATGCAGAACCGAATGAATACCTGAACTTAAATTATCGGTTCAGATTGGATAAAGATTCTCTTGATGCTAAATACAGCGAATTGGGAGCAGGGTTTGGACCGTCTTTTTTACGTGCCTATACTTCATACATTTTTTTGCGTGGAAACACCTATTACAATCAGTTGTATTCGGAACGTAAAGAATTATATACTTCTTTGAGCTCGGCGCTTTCGCAATTTTGGTCTGTGAGCGTGTATAATTTGCAGGATTTGACTGAAAACAGCCGTGGTTCGCTGGAACATGGCGGCAATGTGATTTATGAAGACGAATGTTTGAAATGGGTTACCACTGTTAAAAAATATAACAGCAGCAACCCTGATTTGAAAAACAGCTATGAATTTGGCACGACATTCTATCTGAAAACCATTGGCAGTTTCGGATCTTGATGAAGGAGGAACAATGAAAAAGCTAGTTTTGATGTTGGGCATTTTAAGCGGTTTTGCTGGCAGCGCTATGGCTCAGGAAATGAATTTGCAGGAGCTGGACAGTCAAGCCCGCATGGAGCGTCCGAATACTAATTCTATTATGTTTCGACGCAATGCCGACCAATATCGCCAATTAAGCGATGACGAAAAAGCCGATATTGCCGAACGCCGCGAACAAGCTCGCAAAATACGTTTGCAGCAAGAAGAATTTGCTCGCCGGAAAGCTATGGAAGAGGCTCGCCGTCGTGCTATGGAAGAAGCTGAAAAAGAAGCCGAACGCCGCCGCGCCGAAGCTTTGAAACCAATCACTCTTTATGAAAATAAGCTCAAAATTTATGCTTTGGTAAACGGCGAGGTTATTACCAGCAGCGATATGCAGAGCCGGATTAACGCTTTTATTTTAATGACCGGAATTCCGTATAATAAGCAGACAAAAGCGATGATTACCGGAAAAGTTCTGCAGTCGGCGATAGATGAAAAGCTGAAAATCCAAGAGGCGGAAAAAAATAAAATAAAAATCAGCCAAAAAGAAATTGATAAGGCTTTGCGCCGGTTTGAGCAGAGCAACAATATGCCGGCAGGGCAGCTTAAAAAAGTTTTGAATGACGCTAAAGTCAGCGTAAAAGTTTGGAGTACGCAGATAGAGGCGGATTTAGCATGGCAAAAGCTGATTGCGCAAAAAGGCTATAATGAAGTTAATATCGGCGAATCGGATATTAACAAGGCGTTGGCAGAAATTAAAAAAGACCAAACCAAGCAAAAATTTATGGTTTCGGAAATTGTGATTGATAAAAAAGATGCTAAAGATTTGGGGCAGCTGGTGGAAAATTTGCGTCATGACCCGCGGTTTGAATTATATGCCATGCAGTTTTCACAGAGCCCAAGTGCGGCAAACGGCGGGCGTTTAGGCTGGATTAGCAAAGGAAAACTGCCGTCGGTTTTGGAAAATTCAATTTTGAAAATGAAAGACGGGGAGGTTTCCGACCCGATTGCTTTTGGTAAAGATTTTTATATTTTCAAAATGGAAAAAGTTTTCAATCCGGCAATAGATAAGCCGGAAACACCGTCAAGACAGGAAGTGAAAAACTTTTTGGAAAATAAAAAGCTGGAAGAATATTCCAATCGCTATATTAAAAACCTGCGCAGCCGCGCTTTGATTGAAAAGAAAATATGATGAGCGAACTGCCTTCTTTACGCGAAACTGTCGATAATTACGGCTTGATGGCAAAAAAAGCTTTAGGGCAGAATTTTTTGCTGGATCAGAATATTACTGATAAAATTATCCGCAGTTCTTTAGAGGCGCGCGGGTTAAAGGACTTTTCGGCTGAAGATGTGTATGAAATTGGTCCAGGACCGGGGGGATTGACCCGTGCAGTGCTGAAAAACAAACCGCATAGCCTGATCGTGATAGAAATGGATGAGCGCTGCATAGAAATTATGTGCGAACTGCAAACATTTTACGGCGATAAACTGCATATTGTGAACGGCGACGCTTTGAAATTTGATTTTATGCAGCCTTCGGAATGTGCTAAAAGTATTGTCAGTAATCTTCCATATCATATTTCCGTGCCGCTGTTGCTGGGATTTTTGCAAAATATGCGGCAGTTCAAAAGCCTTACGCTGATGTTTCAAAAAGAAGTGGCGGAGAGAATTTTGGCTGAACCGAACAATAAAAACTATGGGCGCTTATCAGTTATGGCTCAGCTGGTTTGCAAAGTTAAGCTGCTGTTTCATCTAAATCCGAGCTGTTTTGTGCCAGCGCCGAAAATTTGGTCTTCGGTGTTGCTGTTTACGCCGCAGGAAAACATACCGTCTGCAGAAGAGCTGGCAAAGCTGGAAAAAATTACCGAAGCGGCGTTTGGGCAGCGGCGGAAAATGATTCGCCAAAGTTTGAAAGGATTTGCAAATTTGGAAAGCGCCTGCGGACTTGCCGGAGTGGCGCTGACCGACCGCGCCGAAAACATTACGCCGGAACAATATTTGATTTTAGCAAAAAATATTTAGCTAAGCTCTTGTTTTTTATTAAAATGTTAATACTTTTTATTTAGCCTGTAAAAGGTTCAAACTTTTTAGGACAGCTTAAAAATGCACACGATTCATACGTTGATTCTAGATTTAACGCTTATCACTATTTATGCGGCGATTGTAACGCTGTTGTTCAAAAAACTGAAACAGCCGACGGTTTTGGGCTATATTTTAGCCGGAATTTTAGCGGGTCCGTATTTTGATTTGCTGCCGACCGTCACCGACCGTGAAAATCTAAGCCTGTGGGCGGATATCGGCGTAATATTCCTGTTGTTCGGTTTGGGCTTGGAATTTAGTTTTAAAAAAATGATAAATGTCGGCAAAGCCGCTATGATAACGGCGAACGCCAATATTTTGTTTATGCTGTTTTTGGGCTATAACACTGGTTTGCTTTTAGGGTGGACAACCATGGACAGCTTTTTTTTGGGCAGTATGATTTCAATGTCATCGACCACAATTATCATTAAGGCATTTGATGATTTGAATATTAAAAAGCAGCGATTTACCGATTTGGTATTCGGCGTGTTGGTGGTGGAAGATTTAGTCGGAATTTTACTGTTGGTGTTGCTGCCGACTATTGCGCTGGGTTCGACTATTGACGGCGAAGCTTTGCTTTTCAGCACCGGAAAATTGGTTTTGTTTTTAGTTTTATGTTTTGTCGCCGGAATTTATTTGGTGCCGACAATGCTTAAAAAAATTGACAGTTTTTTGAATGACGAGCAGTTATTACTGGTGATGATTGCGATGTGTTTTGGAATGGTGGCGCTGGCAAATTATTCTGGTTTTTCATCGGCGCTCGGTGCTTTTATTATGGGCTCTATTTTGGCTGAAACTCCGCTGATCGAGCGAATCGAAAAAACAATAAAGCCTTTAAAAGACTTTTTCGGCGCTGTCTTTTTTGTTTCAGTCGGTATGATGGTTAATCCGGCAATGTTTTTGGAATATGCTTTTCCTATCTGCGTGATTACTTTTATTGTGATGGTCGGCAAAGTGGCATTTTCCTGCTTTGGTTTTATTGTTTCGGGTCAGCCGTTGAAAACCTCGGTTTTAGGTGCATTTTCTTTGGCGCAGGTCGGAGAATTTGCTTTTATTATCGCTAGTTTGGGTATGAGCTTGGGTGTGCTGCATAAGCAAGTATATCCGATTATTGTGGCGGTATCGGTTATTACAACTTTCTTTACGCCGATGATGATAAAATTTGCCGAGCCGATGTTTAATGTGATTAAGCGCTATTTACCGGAAAAATGGCAGGCGTTTTTGGCACAGCATGTGGTTGGGCAAAAAGAAACTAAAAGCGAAGAACGGCTGTGGAATATTCTTTTGAAAAATTATTTACTGCGCTTGATTTTGTTTATTATGATTAACTATGCGGTGATTGGTTTTGCCAATTATTTTGTGCGTCCATGGGTGCATCAATATTTGCCGAATATGACGGCGCGCGCGGTGGTGACTGTGATTACGCTGCTGCTGATGTCGCCGTTTTTGAAAGCGTTGATAGGCTGGGAAACAATTTTGCCGGTGGTTTTGGCAGAAAAAATGCGTCCTTTGTCCGAAATGTCGCAAAAACTGTGCAGATTTAGTTTTTGCAAAAGCAAAGTCGTGCAAAAAGTTAAAGACACTTTGAGTGTTTGCGAAACGGAAAATCTGAAAAATTTATTTATTTCAAACAATCAGGTGGCGACTGTTTACTATAAGCTATGGAAAGCTAAAAAAGCCAATCGTCTGCCGTTGCTGTTTTTAACAAGTTTCAGAATGTTGATAGTCTGCTTTTTTATTATGACGGTGGTGCATCAATTTTTAACGGAAAATAATAAAGTTATTTTTGGTTTGGTGATTATTTCGCTGGTTATGCTTTCGCAATCCCGCTGGCTGTTTGAGCAATATATGAAAATAGAAAAACAGTTTTTGGATAATTTAAACGGCAGAGACGCCTCTCAAAAAGCGGAAAAAGAAGATACGGCAGAAAAATAGTTTTAGGCGGCGTTGATGGCTGTTTGGCGCGGGCTGGATTTTAGATTAAATCGTGAATGTTGTATTCGTCATAGCCTTCATAATAGTAGCTGACATCAATACCCTTCATAAAAATTTCGCGCTCGTTGATTTTATCCGTAAGGGCATTTTGCAGCAAATGTTTGATTTCTATATCTTTAATTGGACTTCTTTCCATGGCGGAAAGGTAATCAGCCTTATCAATTTTATTCCAATCCACGACTTTTTTAAGTTCTTTTTTGAATATTAAATCAAGCCAAATTCTTGTTGCCCGTCCGTTTCCCTCTCTAAAGGGATGGGCAACGTTCATTTCCACATATTTTTCGACAATTTCATCAAAAGTGGATTGCGGCATTTTATCTATTTGCTTTAGGGATTGCGCTAAATACATAACCGGAGCAAACCGAAAATTGCCTTTAGCAATGTTAACGGTGCGGAGCTTGCCGGCAAAATCGTAAATATCCTCAAACAAATACTTATGAATTTGCTTCAGACCAGCAAAAGTTCCGACTTTTATCTTGTCAATTTTTCCGCTGTCAAAGAGCTTTTTAGCTTTAGTTTTGCTTATTTTCTCTTCAACTTTGTTCAGTTCTATTTGGTTCGTGATATTTAATTTATTTTCTAAAGCCATATCAACACCTTTAAAATCTTTAGAACTTATAGCCTAAATTGAACAGATAATAAACATTGTTTTTTTGTTCAAGCGGAGCGTTTACAGCCGCGCTGAGCGACAGTTTTTTATAGTCGTACTGCGCCTTTACGGTTAATAAACCGCTGTTGCGCTGTAAACGATTGCTGCTGATTTGATATGAGCCAAGCATATTGCCCATGGTCGCCATGGTTGAATATTTGCTGCCGAATTCATGGAAATAACGCCCGCCGGCAGTAAGTAAAACAGACTGTTCTTTGCCGAGGTCAAAATCTTTCTTAATATCCATACCGATAACAGATTGAACAGAGGTAACTTTGTCGCTGTCAGCTTTAAGTCCGCCGTTATTCTCTTTTAAGTCGTCAACTTTTACTTCGGTAATATTAGCGCCGGCAACCGGTTCAAGCTGCGCAACGTCAAGGTCTATGGTTTGGCGGGCTTCGGCGTCAATACCATAGTAGTAGTTGGTTAAATCAGCTTTATAAGCCTTATCCACACCGCTGCGGCTGTAGTGACCTTTGCCGAAACCGACTTTAGGCTTAGCCATAGCGCGGAAGTTATCGTTAGTATAAGTCAGCGGAGCAAACACTTCCAGCACATTGTTATAACGAGATGAATCGTCATCAAAATCGCTGTCGCTGCGAGCCGCCGCCGCACCAAAACCTGCACGCCAGTTATTGGCAATTTGATAGTCGCTGAAACCATAAACGGCTGTAACCTTGTCTTTGTATCCCGAAACATTGTGTTTGCCGTCAAACTCTTGCTGATAAGCCAAAACATTGACTTTAGCGCGGTTGATTTCATTTGTTTGCGTCAAAATATCATCATTGGCCGCGCGGTTGATATTGGCCAGCAAATCTAAATCTTGTTTAGCTAAGTTCGGAATCATACTAAAGCCAAACTCGCGGTTTAGAGCCATATCAAAAGCCGAAGCATTGCCAGCTCCTTTTAAGGTGTTGAAAACTTCTTCGCCTTTCTTTTGATCATAGTTTGTGCTTAAATATGCCGCCAGCTCTTTGTTGGCAACAGTTTCGTCAAATGATTTCATAGTCATAATAACATCGGTGTTGCCGGATTCATTAGCGGCTTTTTCAGCATTAAACATATAAGAGCCGGAAACAATGTTTAAGCCTGCGTCTTCACCGACAAACGAATCGTTGTTGCGATAAGTGGTGTCAAATCCGCTTTGGGTAATGTTTGCATCAGCAGTAACAGTACCTTTGAGCGCGGAAGCTTCATAAGTTCCGTTTTTGCCGACGGATATAGAGCCGCTGTCCTCAGTTGCGGCGTCAAAATCTAAGTCAGAATTATATTTTATAGTGCCGTTATTGATAAAAGAAGCATCATTTTTTACCAATATAAAAGCAGACTGAGAAGTAGTTTCGCCGGAATCTTCTCCGTCGGTTTCATCTTCGCAAACCAAGCCGCTGCATTTTACGGCGCCGTTATTTACAGTAATAGTGCCGCTATTAGTTGCGGTGCCTGCGGTCAAATAAATTCCGTAAGAGGTATTGCTGCCGGACTGATTTATGGTAATATTTCCGTCATTGCTGAATTCTCCGCCGGTAATTTTTACGCCGTAAGAGCCGGAGCCGTAAACAAATATTTTTCCTCCGCTGTCATTTGTAACTGTACCGCTGTTTACTTCAATACCGGTGCCGTTGCTGACATAGTTGGAGGCAGAACCGATAGTTATGGTTCCGCTGTTTGTAAATTCGCCGCCGTTAACAGCTGCGCCGATTCCGCCGTTGCCGATAACGGTAATGCTGCCGCTGTTAGCAGCAGTGCCGGAGGAAATTATACCAGTGCTGTTATTACTGTTTACGGTAATGCTGCCAGTATTTGTAATTTCTCCGCCGGAAGAGGTTACGCCAGTGCTGCTATCTGTGTTAACGTTGATTTGGCTGCTATTGTTAAATGTACCGTCTTCAGCTACATCAACCGCGGTGTTGGAACTTCCAGAGTTAAAACCAGTAACCGAGGCAATTTCTATGTTGCCGTAATTGTTAAATGTGGATTTTCCGACTTTCACTGCCGTGCTGTTGCTGGTGTTTGTCAAACGCAGAGTACCATTGTTGGTGATTGTTCCAGAGCCGTTGGTGGCATCTATGATAGTGCCTTGCTTGGTAATTGATAATTGCACACCATCGTTAACGGTGACATTTGAGCTATCGGTTAATTTAATTAAATTTCCTTGCTCAATGCTTAGATTTTTTTTGATGGTTAAATCACCGCTTACAAGATAATAGGTTAAAGTTTCAGCGGCAGTTGACTCACAGTCTGCGCCGTCAACGCTTGGATCGCAAATTCTTATGCTTCCGACTTCTTCGATTTCGGCTTTGCCGTTTATATGAAAGACAGTGGCGTTTTTACCGAAAATTTTAATGATATTATTTCTTATAACGGCGGCTTCTTTGCCTTCTCCGGTTCCGGCAGAATATATAGCGGTGTTGTCGTCGCCATAAACATTGATAATACCGTTGTTGGTGATATAGCTGTTGCCAGTGGCATACATACCAAAAGAGTTAGTTCCTTTTACATTGATGACGCCAGTTGAATCGTTTATCATATTTGCAATGCTGGAGGCGTCGCTGCTCATACCGGCAGAGTATCCAGTGTTTACGTTGATAGTTCCCTGATTAACGATTTTGGCTACAGAAATAGCATCGCTGGTTAAATGCATACCCGTGTTGCTGTAGTTTGTGCCGTTAGAGTTCAGGTTTATGGTTCCGGTGTTGGTGGCAGTGCCTTGTTTTGATGCCACGGTCATAGCAGAAGTATCAGCAGAAGTAATGGTTATAGTGCCGGAATTTGCTATGGTTTCGGTTTCGGAAGAAGTTACCGATGAAGTCCGGCTCGGCGACTTGGTATTCATAACATTCTGCTTAATATTCAGCAGATTAGTGGCGTCTGAACCGCTGGAAGAGCTGCTGTTGCTGTCGGTGGCTTCATAAATGATAGTTCCGTTATTAACGGCGTTACTGTAGTTGCCGCCAAATACGTTGGAGCCGACGGCATTGTTGTAAATATGGATAGTGCCGCTGTTGGCTATAGTTGTGCTGCCGCTATAGTCGTTTTTCATGGCAGTAGAATTGCTGGAATATACGTTTATTTGTCCGTTGTTGACGAGAGAAGTTAAAGTGCTGTCGCCAGAACCATACATGCCGATATTGTTGGTGTATAAAGTGGCGTTGGTGTCATCGCCTAAATTTATGACACCGCTTTCGCCGTTTATCAGAGTGCCGCCGTTATATGAAGCCATGCCGTAACCATTGCTGGCATTAAGCTGAATAGTGCCGTTGTTAGTAACGGTCGGCTTGGTTGTGGTATAAAGTCCGGAGACAGAACCAGTGCCTTCAACCGCCAACATACCATAAGTAATGCGCTGGTTGTCGCCGTTTGTTTGAATGGTGATGGTGCCGTTTTTGTTGTTGGTGATGGTGCCACTGTGAACAGACTGCATACCGGCAGCAACAGCAACGCTGTCGGAAGAAGAGCCGCCTTCAGAACCTGAGGAAGATTTATCGTCCAAGGTAATTTTTATATTGCCGTTGTTGGTGGCTGTAGTGTTTGTATCAGCGCGCATGCCTACAATCCCGCCCAAACCTTTGCGCAAAGTTTTGGTGGAATCAAAGGTGTATTGACCAGTATAGCCTAAATCTATGGTTCCGTTATTGGTCAATACAGATTTTTCGGCGCGCTGAATATTTTTAGAGCCGTTTAAAAAGCCGTCGTCTAAATAGCTGCCCATACCGATAATGTTGACTTTAACTTCAGAAGCGGCGGCGCCTGCATCACCGGCGCTCAGTTTGATGGTACCGCTGTTGACGGCGGTGTTTGTGTTGTCCAGCGCCTGACTGCCGGAGTTTATAATCATGGTTTCCATACCGATAATGGTTCCGGATACGGCGGTTGTCTTGGTGCTAGATGAAGAATCGCCGGAGCTAGAGCCGCTGTCTTCGCTGCTGCTTGTCGGGTCGGAAATGGCTTTTGTTGCCGAACCATTGATTTCTCCGGTATTGATAATTTGCGAGTTGCCGTCGGCGTACATTCCGATGATGGTATTATTTTCAGTGTATCCAGAAAAATTAAGGTTGATACCATTAGAATCCGGATCCTGAATAACGCCCTTGCCGTTGTTATAGGCGGTGGAGTTGTTGCTGGCAATTATGGCAACAGAGCCGTTGAACGCATCGGCGTTTATATAGCCGTTGTTAATGACTTCGCTGTTGTTTACAGCCGCCATAGCCGCAGAGCCTTCATTGATAGAAATTTGGGCGTTTTCATTGTTGGTATAAGTTCCGCCGTTAGCGGCTTCCAAACCAACATGCATATATTTTCCGGCTTCTACCGGATTTTCGTTAAAGTTAATTTGAGCTATCTTTTTTATGTCAGGATTATTTACTTCCAAAAGGTTGCTGTTAGAGGATTTGCCGCTGGTGGTGTTATAGACTGAACCTAAAGAGCCCAAACCATCGCCGATGTAGCTGTTAGATTCAGAGCTGCCGCTGTTGCTGCTGCTTCCGCCGCTACCGCCGCCCATAGCCAGCGCGGCAATACCGCCACCTACGGCTAAACCGCCTAAAATCCACCATGTTGTTGAAGAAATTTTATAACTTTCCTTGCCCATTTGACCATAGGCTTCACGCGGTGTCGCGGTTATGGAAACGGCTTTTGACGAGTTTACAAAATCTTCGTAATACGGGATTCTTTGTACGCAAGGGTGACGAGGATTAGCGCCGGCAGCACGGAAGGCGTTATAGGTGTAGGCGTCGCGGTGCTGAGCAGCTACGCACAAACCGGTATCGCCGTTTTGGTTTACCGTATCAATGTTCATACCGCGGCGAACGGAAGCACGCAAAGCCTCAACTTCGCCGTTTTGCGCCAAATTATACATTCGGTTAAAAGACAGCGGAGCCAAGTTATAAGCCTGCGCGGCATACGGCATTGCGGCAAATCCTAAAGCAACTAAAGAAACCAAGCCGGTTGTTTTGAACAAAGTTTTATTTTTAAACATACTAACCCTCGTCAAAGATAGAAATTTGGCTTTATTTTAAGTCAAAGAATTTAAATTTTGATTAAGGGCGGAAAGCAGAAAGCAAGAAAAACTCTGTTTCTGCAGAAACAGAGCTTAACTTTTTTAGTTTGTATTAGTTTTGTTTATTGCAATTTTTTTGAATTTTTGTTTTTCTACCGGTGTTTTAGGTATCAAAACATTCAGCACGCCATTTTTATAAGTTGCGGCAGCTTTATCATAGGCTAAATCCCAAGGAAGCGGGATTGTTCTTTTAAACATACCATATGAAATTTCAGAAAAATATGCGTCTTTAGATGAAGAAGAATTTGAATTTTTCTTTTCGCCGCTGATTGAAAGGTAGCCGTCGGCGGAAATTTGCAAATCTAAGTCTTGTTCATCAATGCCCGGAAGTTCGGCGGCAACAGATACGGAGTCGTCATTTTCGGCAACTTGTATATGCGGTTCCAAGTTTTCGCTGAAACTTTCCGGCATATCGGTATAATTCCAAAAATAATTCATAAGGTTGTTAAAATCGCTGCTGGTGCGATTGCTTGCTGCAACTTCTGAATGGCGGTTGCGGTTGGTTGCGCCGCCTGCCGTCATATTTTTCATTATTGCTCCTTATTTGCTGATGGAAATTTCTTCAATTTCTTCCATATCGGCAGAAGAACCGCTGCAGCCGCAGCCACAGCCCTCATGGCTGTGATCATGGGTATGCTCATGGCAATGCTCGTGATCATGTGCATGTCCGTGGCAATGCCCGTGTTCTCCGTCTACCATATGCATGGTAAATTCCTCCTTTTTCCTATCATTTTTCTATGTTAAATTCCTAACAATCTTGATCCCATTATACCTTGATCACCATTTATTATCAAGTTGAAATTCTGAAAAACGAGGGTGAAAATTGTATTTAATTCCGTACACTCCAGTCTTGCAAACTGCAAAATACAATTGACTTTTCCCCTATTCTTTTGTACTCTTAACTGATGAAGGTATTTTCCCTCTCCTGCACAAAGAGTATCCCGATTTCGCACAGATACTCTTGGTAAAATTGTACACGATAATTCTAAGATTCGCAAGTAAAAGGTGTAAAAATGAACAATTTTTTTGAAATTACCGGAACCACGAAACTGACCTGCCTTCTGGGCGATCCGGTCTCCCACAGCATCTCGCCCGCCATGCATAATGC
>CAVEOB010000036.1:14040-14773 GCA_963617265.1 Mediterraneibacter gnavus | reverse complement strand
CAGCGGACGTACTGAATGACCAACCTTCATCAATGTCATCAGCTCAAATGGCGCGATAAGCCTTTAAATCTGAAATCTGCTTCCGAAGTTTTTTTACCTTAACCATAATCAATCGGGTTTAGTTAAAATGTTAATAATGTCAAAAATAATGAAAAATACAGCTATTTTTATAGCTTATTTATAGACAAAGGTCAAGCGCGTAGTTTAATGTTTTGGCAATATCTATTCTTTGCCAATTCAATGAACAGCTGGTAATTTTTTAATTTGAGCTGGTGTAAAGTAAAATTCTACTTTAATTTTTCTACAATTTTTTCGACTTCAGGTTTGCCTAAGTCATTTAAGCTTTCTACGCTTAAATTTTTTTCTTGAGCAAATTGAGTGGCTTCCAATACAATATTTTCACAGATTTTTTTATCTAAAATATCATTTACAACCAGTTCATAACGAAAGATGTGTTTGCCTGAATCAAAGGCTGAATATGTGCTGTCATCAATTCCTTGATTGTATTTAGCAACGCCCAAGCCCAAAAAATAGTTGACCATTGCCGATGCGGTTTCAGGTTTGGATACAGACATGGCGCCAACAGAAAAAGCTGCGCAAAAATAATATTTTTGCACTTCGTTTAATTGATTGAACGCTTCTTCAAAATTAGCAGGTTCGCCGTTGATATTGGTCCAAAGTTCAGAAGATTGAACAGCTGCTTCCGTATTTTGCACTTGCGGTTCTGCTGTTG
>CAVEOB010000036.1:0-14030 GCA_963617265.1 Mediterraneibacter gnavus | reverse complement strand
TCCGGTTCTTTGCTGCTATTATCGCAAGCGCTTAATAAACAAGCCAAAACGCCAAGCATCACAATCAATTTTTTCATGTTTAATCTCCTTAAATATGAAAAATGTTTAACACAAAAAGGCTAATATAAAGTTAAAAACGCAAAAAGCATCGGTATTTAAACCGATGCTTTAGAGTGGACATGTTAGTCTGTTATAACGCCATACAGCACGACATTGAAGCAGTACATATTCATGACAACGTTGAATTTGTCAAGATAGCTGCTTTCTTCGTTGAGCACCTCAAAGCATATCAGCCTAGAGGCATACTCGGCGGGAACTTGGGAAAGAATGTCCCGAATAGTCAGCGACGGAGCATTGATGCCATTCTTGAACGGCTTGCCAGCGCTGTAGACAGTGATTTCTGCGAGTTTGTACAGATGGTCGAAAGCAGAGTCAAGCATCTGAATGTACTCCGGAATCCGTTTACCGAAAGGCAGAATGTCCTCTTCCAGTCGAACGTCTATCGGTTCGCAGCAAGTAGTCTTCCAAAAAACGGGCTCGTCTTTGTTAAAGACAAAGCGAGTATCTCCTTTGGAGTAGGTCGGTTTGAACACGTGACCAATGAGATGCGTGCGCTTAAAAAGCGGCTGCAGCTCTTCGGGGTCGCGGGACTGAGCTTCGAGAACGTTCTGATAAATCTTTACATACTTCTCTTCCAAGTCTTTACTGAGAGAGTCACGGTACAAAATGTTCAAGCGCTTCTTGAAGGTTTCTACACAAGACTGTAACTGTACTTTGTCCATAGCTTTGAAAAATAATTAAAGTTAATAATGTGAAATTAAGCAAAGCATATAATATGTTTTGCTGTTTGTCAAGTTTTTTGGCGAATTTTTGTAGATTATTTTTGCAAGATGAAAGTGCAGGGACCGTCATTGATTAAAGATACTTTCATATCGGCTTGAAAAATTCCGGTTTTTAGAGGAATATCATAGCTTTGCAACTGCTTTATGAAATATTCATATAGCGGTTTGGCAATTTCGGGACGGGCGGCGCTTTCAAATCCTGGGCGGTTGCCGCGGCTTAAATCGGCAGCTAAGGTAAATTGCGACACCGCTAAAATCTCGCCTTTAACATCTTGAACGGACAGATTCATTTTTTGATTATCATCTTCAAAAATGCGTAGATTAGCCACTTTTTGGGCTAAAAAATCAGCTTGAGAGGCGGTGTCGTCTTTTTCAACTCCAACAAAAAGCAATAAACCTTGTTTTATTTGCGAGACATTTTGACCGTCTACGGTTACAGCAGCGTTTAAAACTTTTTGCACGAGAATTTTCATAGCGTATCCTTAGTAAAAAATGTATGAGATAACTATTGCCGCAACCACTCCGATAAAATCGGCAAACAAGGCGCAAGGCAAAGCGGCTCCGGTTTTAGAAATTTTGACCGCACCAAAATAAAGTGCTATCACATAAAATGTAGTTTCAGTAGAACCCTGAATCACTGCGGAAACAAATGCCGGAAAGCTGTCAACACCATAAGTCTGCATGGTTTCAATCATTAAAGCGCGCGCGCCGTTGCCGGACAGCGGTTTCATTAAAGCCGTGGGCAGAGCGCCGATAAATCCAGTGTCAAAATTCAGCAGGGCAAAGATTTTTTCAAAGCACCACATTAAAGCGTCTAAAACTCCGGAATAGCGCATAACGGCAATGGCGGTCAGCATGGCGACCAAATACGGAATTATCTGCACGGCAATTTGAAAACCCTCTTTGGCGCCGCTGATAAATGTTTCATATAAATTGAGTTTTTTATAAGCTCCAAACAGCAGGAAAAATGTAATAAAGCTCAAAATCAGCGCGTTTCCGCTGGTTTCGGAATAGGCAAGGCGTTTTTCAGCCGGCAGCAGATAAAATCCGTAGGCAATCAGTCCGATAAAGGCGATGATTGCTCCGAAATAAGCCAGCATTTTTCGGTTAAAAATTTGGAGCTTTTGAGTGAAAGCAACAGCCAAGAAACCAGCGATGGTTGAGCAAAGCGTTGCCAGCAAAATAGGAACAAAAACCGCCCCAGGGTTGGCAGAGCCTTGTAAATGGCGGTACATCAAAATAGAAATCGGCAAAATGGTCAGCGATGAGGCGTTTAAGACAATAAACATTATTTGCGCGGCAGATGCCTGTTCTTTGTGCGGGTTGGCGTCTTGCAGCTGTTCCATAGCTTTCAAACCCATCGGGGTTGCGGCGTTGTCTAGCCCCAGCATATTTGCCGCCATATTCATCACCATAGAACCGATTGCCGGACTGTTTTGTGGCAGCTCCGGCATAATTATTTTAAACAGCGGTCGCAAAAGATTGGCAAATAGTTCCGTTAAGCCGGATTTTTCGGCAATTTTCAAAAGTCCGAGCCAAAGGCAGAGCATACCGGTAAGGTTTAACGCCAGCTGAAAAGCCGAAGTAGCAGACTCAAACAAATGGTTGGTTAAGATTGTCCAAATTTGCGGATTTCCTAAAAAAACAGCCTGAACCATAGCGGCAATAAAACTGATGATAAAAAATGATGTCCAGAGCAGATTTAGCATATTCAATTCCTTTATGGCGCTTATTCTAGAAGATACGGGGTTAAATGCAAATTATTTTATAAAAAAGCAGAAGTATTGTGAATAAAATATTGACAAAAAACATAAAATGCACTATATTTTTGTTAAGTAAAGTGAGGATAAAATGAATTTGAAAGATGAAATTAAAACAGCCTTGATAACTCTGACGGCAGCTTTTACCCTTAGCGGCTGTAGCGGAGATAAAAAAAATAAATACCAAACAGAGGATATGCTGACTGCAAAATATAATGACGACGTTGATTTATATAACAATCCGGTGCGGTTGTATAAAAAAGCCAGCATTACAGTTTATAAAGATAAAGAAATGACAGAAAAAAGCTATAATCAGCTGCTTTGGGTTTTGGATAATAATAAAGAAGTCACTAAAAAAAGAACCGGTGAAAAAACACACGGTGAAGAATATGTTATGCCAAACGGCGACGGCGGCTTTGTCGAAGTTTATGACGACGGAGTATTGAAAGAAAATAACAGTATAATTTTGATTGACAAAACCTTTCAAATTATCGGCGAAGGCAAAAACTACGAATATAATTTGAATCGTCGGGCTGTGGAATTGCAGACAGAGCAGAATCGGCTGGCTAAAATCCGCAGATTGGAACAAATCAGAGCGCGGGAGCGTGCCGAAGCTTGGCGCAGAGCTAATATGCAAAATTCAGCCGCCGAAACTGCAGACAGCGTAGAAGTTAAAGAAGTTTCTGAAAATGCTGACAGCATGGTAGCTGCTCCGGCAAATCACGAGATTATCCATAAACATCATACAGACAGTATGTCGGCAGATTCCGTTAAACAGGTAGCTCATTTGAAAAAAATGAAAGCAGTTGGGTACGAATAAGTTTATTGGCTTATTTGGATAAATTAAAACAATAAAAAAGGCTTTGCAGATTCTTCTGAAAGCCTTATTTTTTAGTGGTGGAGCTAAGGAGGATCGAACTCCTGACCTACAGATTGCGAACCTGTCGCTCTCCCAACTGAGCTATAACCCCAAAACAAAAATGATTATTAGCCTATTTAATTTAAATTTCAACAATTATATCAGATTTTTGCAATATATATCAAAAACGCCTCTGTAAAAGAGGCGTTAAAGTTATTTCAGTTTCAGCTCTATGTTGGCTTCTTCCAAAATTTTTGGCTCATAGAGCAGGGAAATTTCTTCTTCACGGCTGAAATCCGGTTCTTTGCCATAATTTAGATAGTTATCCAACTTTATGCGCGCTTCATTCAGCACTGATTTCCCGAAATCCGGCGCTGGACCGTTTGTTTCCAGCATAAGCGTATGAATTTGCAGAAGATAATTATCTTCTATAACGTCCAAAACTCCGCGTTTTTTGCATTGCTTACGCAAAACAGGCGCGGTTTTTTGCACGGCTGTTGTAATTTCCGGAGCATGTTTTTCTTCTGGAATAACAAACCAATTATGCTTAAAGGCCAAGCGTCCGAGTCCTTCATAAGAAGAAAGTACGGAAAGCGGAATGGAAAGCATTAAACCGATGGTTACCGGCAGCATCCAATAGAATAAAGCCGGCAGCTGGTCATAAACCACATAAGTTGTCAGCACGCCCAAAATCGTGTGTCCAATATGGCGTTCAAAGGCTTCTTTCCAAGTGGTGTAGCCGTCGCGGCTTTGCGTGTTCCAGCCAACATCTTGACCAGTTAGAATTTCCCAAACGAATTTGGTTTGAAAAATCATCATAATCGGTGCAATTAAAGCTGAAAATACAATTTCTGCCAAAACGCTTTTAACCGTACCGAAAAAGCCACCGATATTTTTGAATTTATTATTTTTCAGATAGATAATCATACCCAAAAACTTTGGAAAAATCAGCATAAACATAGAAATCAAAAACAATGTTATAGTACCGATTTTATCAAAAACAGGCCAGTTCGGGAATAGGGACTGCTCGTTTGAAAAATATTCCGGCGGAAAATAAACGTGTCCGAGGGCAACCAAAATTCCGGCAACCAAGAAGATAAACCACAGCGGCGATGAAAGGTAGGACATTATGCCAATGATAAAGTGTATGCGGCTGATGGGGTGGATATGCTTTGACACCAAAATTTCTAAATGCTGGATATTGCCTTGACACCAACGGCGGTCGCGGGTGGCAAAGTCAATCATGGTTGGAGGACATTCTTCATAGCTGCCGCCCAGCTCCGGCAGCAGCCAAGCGTACCAGCCGCCGCGGCGTATTAAAGCCGCTTCCACAAAGTCATGGCTTAAAATGTGTCCGCCAAATGGTTTAGGACCTTTTAAAACCGGCAGCCCGCAGCATTCCATAAATGCTTTTACGCGGATAATGGCGTTGTGTCCCCAATAGTTGCTGTCGTGTACCTGCCAATAGCATAAACCTGCCGAAACAATGTTGCCGTAAACTTTTCCAGCAAATTGTTGAACGCGTGCAAACAGCGAATGGCTGTTAATGCATTGCGGCGGAGCTTGGATAATGCCTGTATCTTGGTTGATTTCCATTAAACGCGACATTTCAACAATGGTTTTGCCTTCCAAAAGGCTGTCGGCGTCAAGCACCACCATAAAGTCATAGAGCGCGCCCCATTTGTGACAGAAGTCTTCAATGTTTCCGCTCTTGCGCGCCACATTCTGCGGGCGGCGGCGATAATATAAATTTATTTCTTTAGGCATTAGTTTTTTGGCGTTTATCCAGCCGTTTTCTTCTTCTACCCAAATTTTAGGGTTGGTGGTGTCGCTCAAAACAAACATATCATAAGCTTGAGCCTGACCGGTTTTGCGCAAACTGGAGGCAATAGACAACAAACGTGCGTAAACCGTGTCACATTCTTCGTTGTAGATAGGCATTAAAATCGCAGTTTTGCTTTTGAGCGGAGTTTCTTTTTCCGCCCAAATGATTCCAGGCATGGATTTTCCGGCTAAAAGTTCAAAAAAGCCAAAGATGCTTGCCCAAAAAAATAGTGAAATCCAGCCAGTTGTTAAAACAAACAAAACCGTCATAACTATTCTGGCAAAAGTATTGGCGTCGGTTGGCATTGACACAACCCATTTAAAGGTTAAAAATAAGGTTGTTAAAATCATCAAGCCGAAAACTAAAACGCGGCGGAAGGTAATTTGCGCCGGACTTATGGGACGAGTTTTTATCACAATTTTCTTCCTTTTTCTGTTGAATGGTTTTTGTGAAAATGAATAGGTGAAATTTCTTGCGTCGGCATAGCAGACAGCTTGTAAACCGGCGCCGGAATAATGGTTGAAGAGCGCAGGGCTTTTGCAAAATCGGCATTGTCAAAATCCGGCAGCAGCGGTGAGAGACCGTATTGCCGAGCGCAGCCAGTGTTTATATAAACGGCTTTATACAAAGCAATCAGCTGAATTTTAGGCATTTTTGCTTTAAAAATTTTTTTTGCCTTCTGATAAATTATTTCATCTATTTCTGCCGGAATATCAGCACAACCGCTTAATTGGGGATAGGCATCGGATAAAGCCTGCGCTTGGTCTTTTGATAAGCCCAAACAATCTAAATAGGCTGCGATAATGTCTTGAGCGCTTTGTACTTTTAATTTAACCATTGATAGCTCCATACTTCGGAAATTGTTTCATTATCTTTAGTTAAAGATACGCGTATTTCATCGCCGTCTTCCGGCTGATAGTCAACATACACGGTTACGCCTTTAGTAACAGGATTGTAAATGGCGTTAACGCCTTGAATGCTGCCTTTAAGCGTTGAAACTTGCGGCTTGATGTTATTTTCCGCAAATTTTTCGTTCAGAGCTTTGCCGGCAAAATCAATCACAAACTTGCGGTCGGTGTTGTCAAGGTTCGTGCCGGAGACGCCGCCGACGCCGGTGCGGGTTGCCACAATGGAAGCCAGTTCTTTTTCTTTGATAACGTCGTTAAGCCAAATTAAGCGATATGAAAAATCATATTCTTTGCCGGCTTTTATTTGCTTTTTTGGAACCCAATAAGCAACAATGTTATCATGAATTTCCTGCAAAGACGGAATTTCTACCAGTTGCACAAAGCCTTCGCCCCAATCAGACAGAGGTTCAACCCAAGCGCTTGGGCGGTCTTGATAGTCGGCTTCAAAATCTAAATAGTTTTTTATGTCGCGGTCGCGCTGCAGCAAACCGAATCCTTTAGGATTATTATCCATAAAAGAGCTTAGGCGCAGGCGTTTGGAATTATCAAGCGGACGCCACAGCCATTCATCATTGCCGTTATGAAGCAGCAAGCCATCGCTGTCGTGAACTTCCGGACGGTAATCGTCAAATTCGTGTTTGTTGTTTTCGCCAAATAAAAACATAGAAGTAAGCGGGGCAATACCGATTTTTTTGATGTTTTCACGAGTGAATAAACGAGCTTCAATATCCATAATGGTATTGGTTCCGGGGATAATTTTGAAACTGTAGGCTCCGCTCACGCTTTTACTGTCCAAAAGAGCGTAAAGTTTGATAAATTTATCTTTGGGTTTTGGTTTTTCTATCCAAAATTCTTTAAAAATAGGGAATTCCTCGCCAGTCATTTCTGCGGTGTCAATAGCTAAGCCACGTGCTGAAAGTCCGTATTTTTGCCCTTTTGCCAAACCGCGGAAATAGCTGGCGCCTAAAAAGGTGACCAATTCATCAAAGTAAGCCGAGGTGTTGAGCGGACTGTGAATTCTGAAACCAGCATAACCAAGGTTTTCAAACTGTTCGGTCAGCAGATTATTTTTGCCGTAGTCAAAAAATTTGCTTGAATATTTAATAGTTTGCGATACGCCGTCTATTACTTCATTGAGGGGAACGGAAATTTGGAAGATATTGCCTAGGTGGAAAAACTGAATTTCGTAAGGCAGATTTTGGTTATACCACGGACCGTTTTCCCGCACAAAACGAATATCGCGGTATTGGTCGTAATTCAGGTTGTTTAACGAATCCGGCAGGACGGCATCAGGCGCTTGATACGGCGAATTAGCCAAAGCTTGAGCTTTGCTTACTACGCTTTCAAATGAAAAATTTTTTTCAATGTTATTTTTTAAAATATTTTCCTGATGAATGTTGTATTCATGCCAACTGTACCAACCGCTGACGCTTAATACGATGACAGCAGATAACAAAACAAGTTTTTTCAACATATTGCATATCTCCACATAAAACTACGTTTTATTTTGTGGTATATAAACAAGTTCGTCTTTTGTCAAGATGTGTTGCAGAAATTGTTGACACGTCAGCTGATTAATGTGCTTTATTGACAGAAACGCTATTTTTTGTTATATTTAATAAAAGAGGAGAGCGGCGATGGCTACTTTATTGGAAGAAGGGTTAAATTTTATAAAAGAGCGAAAAGCAAAGCTGGCTGCTAATGTTTTGGCTTTTGGGCTAGCAATGACTCCGGCGGCGGCATTACAAACGCAGGCTAAAGCAGCAAAAGCAAATGCGGCGGCAAAAAAAGAAGTCCGCGCCGATAAATATGCTAAATATCGTTCTGCAGAAAATGAGGTTATTTCGCAATTGGTTTTTCATGAAGGGTGTGCGCGCAAAGCCTATAAAGATATTGTCGGAATTTGGACGGTCGGCATAGGCAATACCAAGCGTCCAAGCGGGGAAAAAGTTACTTTCAGAGATAATTTAATCAATAATAGTCAGGTGCGCAATTATGTGGCGGCTCATTTAGAGCGGGAAGTTTATCCGACAATGAATAAGGCTATTTCCCGAAATTTGAGTAATCGGGAAATAGCGGCGATTATTAGTCTTTGCTATAACAGCGGGACTGACGTTTTGTGGAAAGGCGGCAAAAAAACAGCTTTGGCGGAAGCTATAAATAAAAATGATAAATCTGGAATTATAAAAGGCTTTATGCAGCGCGTCTCTACTAAAAAGCATAAATTTGTCGAATCTTTAGCGGTGCGTCGGGCGATTGAGCTGTATACCTATTTCGGGGATTTTAAAGCATCGGATATTAACTCGTTTTATGTCGGCGGACAGCGCGGATTAGAAGTTAATGAGGTCTTGAAAAAGGATAAAACCGGCAAATATACTATATTAAAAGAAGATACGGAAACAATCCGTAAGGTAAAAATACACTGCATGACGCCTCCGCCGGCAGAAAAAGCGCCGGATTATGCGTGGTTCGGCGGCAATAAACAGGTGTCGGAATTTGCTGACTTAGGCGGAAAAACCTATTTAGCTCAAGCTCGGGATTTTGCTAAGGGAAATGAAGCAAATAAGGGGCGTATGTAGTAGTTTTTCAGCGCAGAGCGGAATTTCGGATAATGTTTTCAAAATCCTGTGCCGAAAATATTTCAGGCAAAACCAAACCGTCGCGCAGCAGCGGCGTGTATAAAACATAAAACGGCAAGCCTTTTCGCCCGTATTTTGCCATAAAGTTTAAAATATCTTGATTGTAATTAGTCCAGTCAACCTGCACAAAATCCAAATTATAAGTTTCTTGCCAATATTTCAGATTTTGCCGGTTTAAGGTCATTACATTATTGTAATGGCAGGTTAAACACCAATCGGCGCCTATTTCCAGCAAAACGGATTTTCCGGCGGCAAGCTTTTGCGCTATCAGCTTTTTATCAATAAGAGTAGGGCGGGTTTCAGAATATTGAACTAAATTTGCCAAATGAGTTTTTTCGGCATAAAAGCAAAGCAAAGTTACGTTAATCACAAGATAGGCAATTAAAGAAACAGCGGCAATTTTGCGTGATTTCATTATGGATTTAAGCGTTATACGCTCATCAAACACACCGTCTAAATAGATGGTGAATTTTTGATATAATTTCAGCAGCAAAGCAAACAGCAGCAGTGAAAAAAGCAATGCAGAAACGCAGCCGATGCCGGTTTGACTATAAACTAAAGTTAAAAACCAAATGATGGTCAGCAACAGCATTATCTGCATGCAGAGCTGCAGCTTTTCCTGCCAGCTGCCGGCAGACGGAATAAGAGCCTGCGGATTATTTAAACACAACGCCAAAAGATAAGGCGCGGATAAGCCCAGCGCTACGGCGTAGAGGATAAATATTAGGTCGGTGTAGCTGCCGCCTAAAGCAAAACCGATGGCGGTTGCCAAATATGGACCAGTGCACGGGGTGGAAAGCAGAACAATTAAGTTGCCGAGCAAAAATCCGATTTTGTTGCTGTCGGAGTTGCTGAGATTTAAAACTTTGGAATTTAAAAGATAAGGCAAAATCAAAATGCAGGCAGTCAATAAAAATGCCATGGCGATTAGAAACGTCATATTTTGATATTGCATGCCCCAGCCGAGCGAATAGCCGGCAAATTTTGCGGCAGACAACAGGATAATCAGCAAAGTAAAGCCGCTGAAAATTCCCAATACCGTCAGCCACAGAGATTTTTTCAACTTCTTCTTTTTCAGCGAATCAGCGCGGCTCAAGGTGATTATTTTAAGCGATAAAACCGGAAAAACGCAGGGCATAAAGTTCAAGATGAAACCGCCGACAAGTGCTAATAGCAAAAAGCCTAAATTCAGGCGGGCGGTTTGGGTGTCAAACAGCGAGGCAGAAGCGGGCAGGCGAGTTGTCCGATAGGCGTCAAAGCCATTGAAAACAGCGGTGATAACATATTCGGAATTGTTCAATTTAGTATTTTTTTGCATCGGCTCAAAGCGCACAAAAATTTTGTTATCCTGAATGCTGATGTATGGCGCGGCAAAAGCGGTGTAGCCGTCTTTATCTTCTATAAATACTTTGAAATTTTCAGTTTTTTTGGCGGTGGAAAATTCCAAGCGCAGAGACTGTCCGTCTGTATCGTCATCAACCACAAATTTTTCCAGCTTGAAATATAGAGGGGAATCTGCCGGCAATATATTCAGCTGCTGCTGAAAATAATTTTGATAGCCGTTGGCAAAAGAGTAATCCTGCCCCGGCATCACGGTTAAGCCCAAGCGGAAAGTTTCTGGAAAACAGCTTAGATTAGACTGACAGCCGATAATAGTCGCTCTTGCCTGAATTTGCAATGGCTGATTTATGTCTTTGACCTGCACTTTTAGCGGAATGATAAAGTTACCGAAATATTTGTAGACGAACGGAGTGGAAACAGTGCTTTGCGGTGCAGGATAAATAACCTGATAATTTGCTAAATTTTCGGAGCCGCGCAAATCTATCTGCGGTTTTTGCAAGGCTGTGCTTAGATTATTGGCTAAGATAAAGCTGTTGTCCGAGGTGATAATTTGCAAACCGATATAGAACTCTTTTTGTCCGTCAATTGTGGTGGCGTTAGAAAGCAGGCGCACTTGCATTGAATCGCCTTCAACGGCTTCTCCAACGCCAAATTCGGAAAGTAGCGGATTTTTATATTCTTCGCCGTAAAGCAAAAGTTTTTTCCATTCCAACTGAGAAAGCGCAATTTCAAATTGCCCCCAAATACTGTCTTTTGAAACTTGGGCTTTTTGATAGTTTTCAATGGCTTTGCGTTCTTCAGGGTTTTGGCTGTAGGTCAAAAATTTTTTGAAGTTATAAACTTTGGTGAATTTTCCGGCAGGAGCTTCTATATATGAAACTTCATCAGGAGAATCAAAATCTTGAGCTGAATGAACGACTTTATATGATTTCGGCATCAATTTTTGCGAAACATAAATATTGTAATAGTGCCGTCCCAAGCGATAGATCATAACGCCGCTGCGGAGCAGGTTGGCATATTTGCGCAAAAGGTAATCGTCAGCATCAGGAAAAAACGGTTTTAATTTTTCATCAAAATTTTCTTCAAATATTTCATTATTTGGATATTTATTGTTAAAATAATTGCCTATTTCATACATTATTGAAAGTTTTTGCAGCAGATTGTCATCATTGTTTCCGTTTTCGGCAAGTTCCTGCAAACGCAGGCGGGTGTTCAAGCCCTTAAAGTCGTCCGGCAGGTCAGGCGTTGCGGCAATAGCGGCAAAACTCTTGAAAATGAAAAATAAAAAAATTATATAAGTTAGCAGTTTTTTCATGACAGACGACTTAATTTAATGGTTTAAATTTTCAAATTTTATGATAAACTAAAAAAGTAAATAAACAATATAATTTTGGCAGATATAGTGATGACGGAAGAAATTACAAGCAGTTTTGACAACAGATATGCTCTTACGGGCAAATTTTTGGTGGCTATGCCGGATTTGGACGGCAGCGACTGTTTTGCCCGCTCGGTGGTTTATGTGTGCTCGCACAGCAGCAACGGCGCCATGGGGCTGATTATCAATAAGCGTATGGATAAATTTACTTTTTCGGATTTGACTTTTCAGCTGCCAGTGAAAAATTATGAAAAACTGAATGAAATAAATCTTTATACAGGCGGTCCGCTGGAACAAGTGCGCGGCATGGTGCTGCACACTACAGATTATATGCGCGACGGCACCGTATCTGTTGCCGACGGGCTGGCTGTTTCTTCCACTTCAGAAATTATCTCGGATATTGCCTTTGGTCATGGTCCAAAAGAAAAATTAGTGGCGCTGGGCTATTCTTTTTGGCAGCCGCGCCAGTTGGAAGCCGAAATTTATGACAATGACTGGCTGGTAGTGAATGCGGATAAGGATATATTATTCCGCACGCCGGACGAGGAAAAATGGCAGCGCGCATTAAACGAAGCCAATATTCCTTTGGACAGGTTTGTAAATGTTACCGGACATTGCTGAAATCAGCGGCGTCGGCGGGTTGTTGACCGTGTACTGGTGCTTTTTACCCCCATCACGCCAAACAGCAATGAAAAAGCGGCTTTGATGATTTTGGTTTGGTTGCGGACGCCTAAGCGATTCCACATATCGCAAATCCAAACAAAAAATCCGCCGGACTTTTTCTCTGTAGCAGCCTTTTTCTTTTCTTCTTTCTGCTCGGCAGATTTAGCTTGTTCCAGTTCGTAGGCTGTGGTTTGTTTCGGCATTTGGCAGCGGTACGGCGCAAGAGCGTTTTCAATGTCAGAATCCGAAATAAAAGCACCTAAAACGCGGGTTAAAGTGCCGTTTTCTTCCAAAAACAGAGAATCGCCGCGACCAATTAAAGTTTCGGCGCCAGTAGTGTTTAAGATTGTCATAGAATCGGCTGGAGATGCCACTTTATAGGACAAACGAGTAGGCAGGTTTGCTTTTAGGCTGCCGGTGATAACGTCAACAGACGGGCGCTGTGTCGCTATAATCAGGTGAATGCCGGCGGCGCGGGATTTCTGTGCCAAAATCTGCACTTGCTTTTCTACGGTCTTGTCAAACATTATCAGGTCGGCAAATTCATCAATCACGCAAACAATGTAGGGTAATTTAGTACCGGTTTTGGCGTTATATTCCGCAATATTGCGAGCAGTCTGCTGTTCAAACAAGGTATAGCGGCTGTTCATTTCTTCTACCAGCTGGCTCAAACATATGCTGGCAATATTCATATCCGTAATAACAGGACGCAGCATATATTGCTGATTATTGTAAATGCTGAATTCAATGCGTTTTGGGTCAATTAAAACAAGTTTTAGCTCTTCCGGCTTTTTTTTGCTAATCAGCGAGATAATGAAACTGTTTAAGCCCACGGATTTGCCTGAGCCGGTGGTGCCGGCAACCAGCAAGTGCGGCATTTTGGACAAGTCTTTCATTACCGTTTCGCCGCGCATATTAACGCCGAGGCAAATCGGCAGCGCGTAGTTTGCTTTCAAAAATTCGGCTGAATACAAAATCGGGGCAAACGGTACAGATTGCGGTTCGGCTTGAGGCACTTCGATTTGAATATATACAGAGTTAGGAATTTCGGAAATACGCACGCCGGTTACACCCAGTTCGCGCCCGATATCGCGTTCAAATTTTTGAATGCGGCTGAAAGAGGTGCCTTCCGGCAATTTATATTCAACTTCGGTTACTAAAGGTCCGTCAACGGTTTTGCCGATAGAACCGCCCATAATTCCATAGTTTGCTAAAATCCGATTTAATTTGACAGGCAGATTTTCTATCATTTTAGAGTTCCTTTCCGGAGTTTGTACCGCCAAACGGCATATAGGTTCCTACACCGCCGAAATATTTACGGAAGAAGCCTTGCTCTTGCTCAGTGGTTTGCGTAGTGTCTGTGTCTATCGGCAGCTTGTTGCCGTCGGCAAGGTTTAGTTTTTCTATTTTGCTGATTTGGTTGTTGTCAAAACTTATCGCCAATACTTTACGCTCCAGCTCTTCCGGACGGAAAAACGCAACTTTTTTGGTGGTTGATGCCATATAAATCCAGTGGTCGTCGCTTAATCCGGTTGTCAGGCTCGGCGCGCCTAAAATGTTCATAACATCTTGCTTGCTTTGTCCGAGGCGGATTTCATCAACTCTTTCCTGCGCCGGCATATTACCGTTGTGCACCAAAAACAAGTCGCTGGAACAAGCTGAGGTGAGCAGCAACATAGAAATAAAAAGTATTTTGCGTATTGACATATTTACTAATCCTTATATTTTTACATTACGTTATATATAACACAAGGATTTTAGAATGCAAAAAAATTTTTCATATCCTATTAAAATTGAGGATTTAAAACAATCTGACTA
>CAVEOB010000035.1:0-15481 GCA_963617265.1 Mediterraneibacter gnavus | reverse complement strand
ATTCTTAACTAGTATGGTGAGGCGGGGTTTTCAAGCTCCGCCCTTTGATATTTTTTGCGGCTATAAAAAAATCGTGTTCTATATAGTCTTTTTGCTTGAGATTTTAGCAAAAGAGAGTAAACTCCAAGCAATTGTTATTGTATGTCTTTTAAGGAGAAATGTAAATATGTCAAAAGTCTTGATTACTTCCGCACTTCCGTATATTAACGGGATTCCGCACCTTGGACACATGGTCGGCTGCTTGCTGCCGTCTGATGTTTATGCCCGTTATATGCGAATGCTGGGTAATGAAGTTTTGTATATTTGCGGAAATGATGAACACGGCACGGCATCGGAAGTCGGCGCTTTGAAAGAAGGTATGCCGGTGGAAGAGTACTGCGACAAATATCATGCCCGCCATATTCAGACATATAAAGATTTTAACTTATCCTTTGATTATTTTGGACGCACTTCCAGCGAACAAAACAAAGAAATGACTTATCATATTTTTTCACAGCTGGATAAAAACGGCTTTATTGAAGAAAGAACAATGAAGCAAGTTTATTCGGTTGATGATAAAATGTTTTTGGCTGACCGCTATATTACCGGAACCTGCCCGCATTGCGGATATGAAAAAGCCCGTGGCGACCAATGCGAAAACTGTACCAAAGTTTTGGAACCGACAGATTTAATCAATCCTCGCAGCACCATTTCTGGCAGCACCAATCTAGAAGTACGCGAAACCAAACACCTGTTTTTAAACCTTCCGAAAATTGAAGCAAAATTAGTGGAATGGCTTAAAACTAAAGAGGATTTTTGGCCTGACGTAGCTTATTCCATTGCTAAAAAGTGGGTTAAAGAAGGCTTGCAGCCGCGTTGTATTACCCGTGATTTGAAGTGGGGCTTTCCGGTTAATAAACCAGGGTTTGAAGACAAGGTATTTTATGTGTGGTTTGACGCCCCAATCGGCTATATCGGCATTACTAAGCAATGGTCGGACGAAAATCCGGCAGAGCGTAACTGGAAAGATTGGTGGCTGGACGCTAAAGATGTGCGCTATGTTGAGTTTATGGGCAAAGACAATGTACCTTATCACTCTATTACATTTCCGGCAACTTTGCTGGGTACGGGCGAAAACTGGACTAAGGTAGATTTCTTAAAGGGTTTCAGCTATCTGACTTTTGAAGGCGGTAAGTTCTCTAAATCCGAGCACCGCGGCGTGTTTGCCGAAGATGCAGTTAAAGAATTTCCGGCTGACTATTGGCGTTATTGGCTGATGTCAAATGCTCCGGAAAGTTCAGATTCATCATTTACCTTTGAAAGTTTTGTAAACACTGTCAACAAAGATTTGAACGGCGTTTTGGGGAACTTTGCGCAGCGTGTGATGAAAATGACCGCTTCCAAGCTGGGGGCTCAAGTTCCGGAAGGCGGTGAATTGCAAGCTGAAGATAAAGAGCTGATTAAGGTTTTGCAATCCCGCGTTAATGATTACTTTAAATACTTAAATGAAATGGAATTCAGAAAAGCAACGGCGGAATTGCGGGCAATTTGGGTCGAAGGCAATAACTACATTTCCACAACCGAACCTTGGATGGTTATTAAAGAAGACCAAACTAGAGCTGCGACAATTTTACGTCTGTGCCTGAATTTGGTGCGTATTTATGCGGCTTTAAGCGCTCCGTTTATGCCGGATACAGCAGAGAAAATTATGGCTAAATTCGGTTTGGGCAGTAAAGATATGCCGTCGCTGAAAGATTTTAATGTAGAAAAAGAAATGTCAGCCCTCAAAGCTGGTCATGCTTTTGAAGCCGGTGAAGCTTTGTTTGAGCGCATTACGCCGGAAAGAGCCGCCGAATTGCAGCAAAAATACAGCGGAGCAAAATAGATGTCGCATTATGAATGGGATGACATAAAAACAAAAGGATTCAGCAGTTTGTTATATAAGCTGTATTTGGGGCTGACTTATCCGGTGCGTCATCCTTTTGTGACTATTGTAGTGCTATTGGCTTTTTATCGGCATGAGCTGGGCGATATGTGGTTTAAATATCAGCACAAAATGCCGGAGCCGGTGCAGCAGGCAGCGGTTATAAAAAAGCAAACCACTGACAGAATAGAAGAAAAACTTTCGGAATTACGTTCTTCTTTGGGTGAAATTGTGCGAAACATTAACCCGACATCGGGCATTGAAACTAAAAAAGAGGATAAAGAACGTTCTGCCAATTGGAATACGGTTAAATTTAACAAAGTTAAGTATGAGCCGCTGAATGTTGATAATAAAGAGCTGGAGCTGTCAGAAATATCGACAGATGAAAATCAAGATATTGAAACTCAAACCCAAGCAGATATATCTTTAACAGATAATGCGGCAGAAAAAAATGCGGAAAACACAGAGCAGAATTATTCGTCGGACAATATACATAACTATTATAAAAAAAATGATGCACTGCATTTGGAATATTTAAAAACTCCGCAGCAAGTTTACGGCGAAGCTGAAATAGCTGGCGCAAACAGTCTGTATGTTAACGGAAAGTTTATGTTTTTATACGGCATATATACCGACCCGAATTTTTACAGCGAAGAAATAGCTGCTGACTATTTGATGAAAGCCACCAAAGGTCAGATTGTGCGCTGTGAGATTATTGCTCAAACCTATAATCAAACGGCGACAGCGCTTTGTTTTGTGAATGGGGAATTTATCAATAAAGCGCTGGTGGATAAAAAGATGGCTCGTAACGTAGCTTTGCAATAAGGAAATGTTTTCATGTGGCAGCCTGTTTTTATGATAAGCGGCTATATACTGGGCATTTTAGGCTTGATTATGCTGGTGCCGGCTGGTTTGGATTTTGCCGAAAATAAAGAGGTTTTATCACCGTTTGTTCCGGCGGCGGTAATAACTGTTTTTTTAGGGCTTTCCTTGTTTTTGGCGAACTATACCAAGGTAGAAAAAATTTCGTTGAAACAAGCGTATTTGGTTACTTCGGTAAGCTGGTGCATTGTCGGGGCGTTTGCCACGCTGCCGTTTTTGTTTTTTAATCAAAGCTATGCCTTTGTCGATGTGTTTTTTGAAACGGTTTCCGGTGTTACGGGAACGGGGGCGACAATTCTTTCAGATGTGGAAAGCCTGCCTCATTCCATTTTATTATGGCGCTCTATTTTGAATTTGCTCGGTGGCTTGGGTATTGTGATTTTCGCGGTGGCGTTGCTGCCGTTTTTGGGTATTGGAGGCATGCGGATATTTCAGCGTGAAAATTCAGATTCCAATGATAAATTTATGCCTAAGTTCAGTTATATTGCTAAGCGGATAGTTTTTGTGTATACGGCGCTTGTCGTATTATGCACGGTATCTTTATTTTGGTGCGGAATGGATTGGTTTGATGCGGTTAATCACGCTATGTCGGCTATTGGCACCGGCGGCTTTTCTACCAAAAACAACTCTGTAGAGGCGTTTGACAGTGTTTCGATAGAAGTTGTTATTATGTTTTTTATGCTGACGGGTTCGCTGCCATTAACCTTTTATATTTTATTGTTCCGCCACGGCGAAGCTAATAAAAACTATCAGGTTTCCGTTTTTTTGAAAGCCGTTTTTTATTGCAGCTTATTTGTTAGCATATATCTGTTTGCAACATCTGATAATTCTTTGTTGCAAAGTATGCGCTATAGCTTTTTCAGCGTGATTTCAATTATGACAACCACTGGACTTTCCTCGGTGAATTTTGTGGAGTGGGGCGTATGGACCAGTGCGGTGTTTATGCTGCTTTCATTAAGCGGCGGGTGTACGGGCTCGACCAGCGGTTCAATCAAAATTTTCCGCTGGCAGGTTATTTATGCCTATTTGCATAAATATGTATTGTCTATGGTTGAGCCGAATCGTGTTATTCCTTTGAAAGTCGGTAGTATAAATCCGCCGCAGAATGTGATTACATCTGTGTTTGTCTATGTTTTTTCTTTTATTATAAGCATATTGCTGATAGGCGCGGTAATCAGTCTGTGCGGAGTAGACTTGAACACTTCTCTGGCAGCAAGCGTTGCCTGCATGACAAACGTTGGTGTCGGCAGCGTGGAAATAATCGGACCAAACGGAAATTATGCGTTCTTTTCTGCTCCGGTTAAATATATCCTATGTTTTGCCATGCTGCTGGGGCGTTTGGAAGTGATAACCGTAATGGTTATTTTTACCCGTTCATTTTGGCGCAGCTAATTTTTGCTGATAATATTTCAAAACATATAAACGCAGAGCGCTGCATAAATTAGAAGTGGAGCGTTCGCTGTCGATTATGGTAATTAGCCGATTTAAGCTGATTTGCTGTTCGTCGGCAATAGACTGCAAAGCGTCATAAAATTCTTTTTCCAAACAAATGCTGGTGGCGTGCCTGCCGGCAATTACAACGGACTTTTTAATCATTATTTTTTGCGGTAGCTGTCAAAAGAAATAACCTGAGCATCGCCGGAGGCTGCGGATTGCGGAGCTGCAGAATTGTTGGCGGTCGGCGTATTGCCTTCATCAAGCGTGAAACTCAAGCCGAATTTGGCGTAAGGGTCGGCAAAATAGGTTATGGCGTCATAAGGAATGGTGATGGTCTGCGGAATGCCGCCAAAGCTTAAATCCACAGAAAAACTGTTATGGCGAACCACTAAATTTTCAAACTGGTTCTGCAATACAATGGTCATGGTGTCAGGATATTGCACTTGCAGGTTTTTAGAAATTATGGTGCCGGGGAAATTGGTTTTAAAAGTGATATAAAAATGGTTTTCTCCAGGCAAGCCTTGTTCTTCCACAATTTTCAGGGCATAATAAACCACACTGCGCAAAGATTTTTCTACCAGTTCATCATAATCTATTTTTTCTACAAAGTTTACCATTACATCACCTAAAAAATAAAATTTAGGGTCTCTCTGTTGCTGGGCGACCCCAACCCCACTTTTGCCTAACCAAAGGCAGAAGAATTTAAGTTTGTTACTTTAGCTTAATTAAGCAGCTACAGCAACTGGTGCAAAATTATCATTTGCATTCATTTAAAATTGAACCGATAACGGTGGTATCTCACCGAACACAACACATATCTTTACTATACACTGTCGAGCCTAGTTCACCCCCGTAAAATTGGTGGAGGTGCCGGGTACTGCCCCCGGGTCCAATGTACCTATTTCATAAGGCTTCTGGTGTCATAGTCAGCAAGCTGACGCCTTATAATATAGCGGTTTTTTAAAAAAATTCAAGTTTTATAAATTGGAATGTTTATTTATAAAATAGTAAAGTAAAATCACGACAAATCAATTGGTTAAGCTCTGTCAAGATTTAAATTTTCGGCGAATCGGTCTCTTTTTACTGGATTTTTGAAAAAATAGGTGCTATATGACTCAACGTTTAATCGTTCGTTAAGGTTTTTTAATGAAGGGTTAAAAGTGTTTAACGCCTCTTGGCTTGACTGCATTAAATTGCAAAAAACAGCAGAAATTCTTAAAAGATGGGACGCTGTTTGTCGGTGAAGCGGCATTATAGGATGACACCTTATCGTGTTTAATAAATTTTGTTTTTTGTTAGCCAGTGGGCTGGTGCTTTTTAGCAATGCTATTTATGCAAACGGAGACGCTGACTTACTGCCGGTAAAAGAGCTGGTTTCTGACGGTGCTCTTTGTTCTATTGCCGCAAAAGAAGCGGGTAATGAATACGGCGTTAAATTTGATTTGCTGCAAACCATTTCAGCGGTGGAAAGCGGCAGATGGGATAATTTGCAAAACAGATATGTGGCTTGGCCATGGACAGTTAATGTTGAAGGAAAAGGCTACTATTTTGCCTCACGCGAAGACGCTGTGCGCGCTGTAAAAAAATTTCAGGCACAGGGAATTGAAAGTATTGACGTGGGTTGTATGCAAATTAACTTAAAATATCACGGAGAAGCATTTAATTCCGTTGATGAAGCAATAGATCCTTCCAATAACGTGAAATACAGCGCTAAATTTTTGCGTACATTGTACAGCAAGCACGGACAAAATTGGAAGAAGGCTGCCAAACGCTATCATTCGGCAAATCCGCAAAAAGGCGAAGCTTATACCAAACGTTTGGAAAGCCGTTTCGAAAAATATAAAGTGGCAGGTTTTGCTGCCGGAACTAAGTTGTTTTAGTTAAATATGATAAATGTTGCTAAATTAAGAAAAGAGTATGTCGTAAAAAGCTATGAAGCCGATTGTCATGGCTTTTTACGCCTGCTTACTTTGATGAATGTGTTGCAAGACGCGGCAATGGAAAGCGCCGATGTCTTGGGGTTTGGTTTGGAAAAATGCGTAAAACAAGGGCTGACGTGGTTTGGCTCGGATTATTATTTGCAAATTGAACGCCTGCCGAAAATAGGCGAGCATTTTGTGATAGAGACTTGGCCGGCAGAAACCAAACTGTGGGGCGCGATTCGTGATTTTTTGATATATGACGATAACGGCAAAGTTATTATCAAAGTCAGCAGTCAGTGGGTGCTGATAGATATTGCCAGAAAGCGTCCGGCGATGCTCAGCAAATATTTTCCGGATTATACTCCGCTGAATGAGCGCGCTTTGCCGATTGACTTTATGAAAATCAAAGAGCCGGATAATTTTGAGCGTGAAGATGAATTTAATGTTCGTTTTGACGATATAGACATCAATAATCATGTAAACAACGCCATTTATCCGTTGTGGGCAAGCGAATGTGCTGAAACGGACTTTAGATTAACGCATATTCCGGCGGAAATTGAAATAAATTTCAAAAAAAGCGCAGTTTACGGGGATAAAATTGCGGTTTTAACGGCTAAAGACGGTGAAGATACATTTCATTCCATTCGCGAATCAGATAAAACAATTGAATTATCACGATGCCGGATTAAATGGCGTAAAATTACATTATAGTAAGTGGCAGCAAAGCTTTGCGCGGAGCAATATTTTGCTTTAGAACCGCATGGAAAATCGGATAGGCTCGTTCACATTCGGTGAGCGCGATGTTTATAACCTGCTGAAGCTTGCCGCTAAAGTTAAATTCATCGGCGTCAATAAAGAGCGAATGCTTGAAAACTGGCATTTTCATTTCTTCCCAATACGAGAAATAGCCAACCCATAAGTCTTCATTTAAGAGGGCAAGCAGCTCAAAAATGCTGGGCAGATTTACATTGACAGGCTCAAGATTCAACAGGCATGAAATGTGCAGGCAGTTCATATTTTCTTCCCAAGCAAAAAACAACAGCATATTGTCCCATTTGCCGGCAACCTCAATGACAATTTCATGTGAATTGCGGCGTTCTGTTGTATATTGCCGATTGGCAAACAGACATTCGATGTCGTCCAATGGGTTATATTTATATAATTTTTGCGCCAGCATGCCAAATCCTTTTGAAAAATACATCTTAAAATTGGCACATTAGTTTGGCAAAATACAATTAACTTTAGCAAGTTTTCCACTTTTTTTATTTTTTACGAATTTTGCAAAAAAATAAATTACATTATATCAAAGAGATAAAAATTTTGGGTGTTTATAATTTTTTTAAAATGTGGATTATCTGATTTTTGTTAATATACTTTTAAGTAATAATAAAAACAGAGGGATAGTATGATTGGTTTGGCATATCCGGAGATTTCTCCGATAATTTTTCAAATAGGACCATTTGCTTTGCGGTGGTATTCTATGGCTTATTTAGTAGGAATTTTGGCTGCTTGGTGGCTGGCGGCAAAAAGAATAAAGAAATATCAAATATCCCTAACTAAAAATAATTTGGAAGATATTGTTTTTTACTTTACCTTGGGAATTATTTTGGGCGGGCGCTTGGGTTATGTTTTGGCTTACGGCTCCGGTCAGTTTTGGCAGAATCCTTTAGAGATCTTTGCGGTTTGGCACGGCGGAATGTCGTTTCACGGAGGAATTATCGGGGTGATTATAGCCATGCTTTTGGTTTCGTACAAATTAAAATTTTCATTTTTGCGCTTAACTGATTTAGCGGCTCCGCTAGTGCCAATCGGCATATTTTTAGGGCGGCTGGCTAATTTTGTAAACGATGAATTATGGGGCAGGGTTACCGATGTGGCTTGGGCGGTTCGCTTTCCGCACGGAGGCTATCTGCCGCGTCACCCGTCGCAGCTTTATGAGGCTGGCTTGGAGGGAATCTGTTTGTTTATAGTGCTTAATTTGCTGTGGCAGAACAAATGGTGCCGCGAGCGGAAAGGATTTATTTCCGGTGCGTTTCTTTTGGGTTACGCCTTGTGCCGTTTGGTAGTTGAGCAATTTAGAGAACCGGACGAACAGCTTGGTTTTTTGTGGGGCGGTCTAACGATGGGGCAGCTGCTTTCTCTGCCGGCTTTTATCGGCGGGTTGTATTTATTGATTGCCGCCAAGCCGCAGAAAAACTAAGCCTTAGTAACGATATTGCAGTTAAAGCGATAGGCTTTTTGCAGAGAAGTATGCGCTCTGGACGTTACGCTGGTGGCGTTTAAGTCTAAGCGGGTTTTTTCGGAGACGCTGACCGATATGGTTATTTTTATGCTCTTTCCATTTGAAAAGATAAATTCTGAAGCCGCTATAACGTGGCGCACGTTTTCCGCATATTCCATAACATGCTTGGCGTCTTCATTTTGAAAAACCATAATCAGCTCCGGTGTTTGAGCATAGCGGTAAACGGAAATATTATAAGGAAATTCAATTATGCGGTTTACCAGCATTTGTTCTAATTCACGCATTTTGTGCTCGCCCAAAACTTTTTGCAGTTTGTCGCTGTTGTCTATGCAGAACAAGCCGATAGTGTATTTATATTTAAATTTGTTATTGTTGGCGCAGGATAAATAGGCGTTATAGCTGCCGACATTTTCTAAAACATCGTAATTATACTGGTGATAGAGGTCTAAGATGGTGGTGCAGCACAAAATCAGAGCAAAACTTAAAAAGAAGGTGGTTGTTCCCGAGGCGGAACTTGAATACATCAATCCTAAAAATAAGCAGGTGTCGGCATATAAAAGTCCAGTGTTAAGGTGAGTGTTTTTGAAACTGATGTCAATGGCAATCGGAACCAAAACCAATATCCATAAAGCAGCTGCTTCCATAGGCATTGCGCCAAAGCTGATGTCGGCGTACGGCAATTGCTGGATAATGCTGCCGAAATGCTGAATAAACGCCAATTGCCCCAGCAAGGCGGTTATAATCCAAAAACTGCTGCGGCTTTGCAGTTTCTGCGGTTTTAAAAAGTAAAATAAAAGCAGATTTAACGGAGGCAAGAAGCACAGCCATAAATATTCAAAAGAAGAAGTATATTCAGCCCCATATTTGTTTTTGCTCCAGTTTAGAAAAAAGTAGCAGATGACTCCGGTTAAAAAACTGAAAAACGGCTTGGAGTGGTTAACCAGCGCCAACACCGCCAAACCAACGGCAGAAACAATATAAAAAGCCATGTGCACGGATAAAGACGTTTCAGCGGCATAAGGGCTTTGTGCATAAAATAAAATCAAGCCAGCGGCAAATAATATCGCTGGTAAAAAAGAACTTTTTATAGTTGACATCACATATTTTACACTGCCGGATTCTATCACTGTTTTGCTCCTTTGGCAGGTAGTATAATGATAAAGGGTTTAAATTTTGTTTATACATTTTAAAATAGAGCTGTCACCGTAAGAATAAAAACGATAGCGCTCTTTAACAGCATGGGCATAAGCGGCTTTCATTCTTTCGGTTCCGGCAATGGCGCAGATAAGCATAAACAAGGTGGATTTAGGCAAGTGGAAATTGGTGATTATCATATCAATAATTTTGAATTTATAACCAGGGGTGATAAAAATGCTGGTTTCGCCGCAGAAAGGGTGTAAAACTCCGGAATTGTCGGCAGCGCTTTCCAGCAAGCGGACAGATGTTGTGCCGACGGCGATAATGCGGCGTCCTTGTTTTTTGGCGTCGTTTATAATTTGACAAGCTTCAGGCGTGATTACGCCGTATTCAGAGTGCATTTTATGGTTTTCGGTGTCTTCGGTTTTTACTGGCAAAAAGGTGCCGGCGCCAACATGCAGGGTTAAAAACACTCGTTTAACACCCATATCGTCAATTTCTTTAAGCAGGCGGTCGGTAAAGTGCAAACCGGCTGTCGGAGCGGCAACGGCGCCTTCGTGCTTAGCGTATACAGTTTGATAGTCTTCTTTGTCATTATATGGATTCCATAAGCCAGCAAGCGGTTTGTCGCGTTTGATATAGGGCGGTAAAGGCATGGAACCGTATTGCTCCAGTTTTTTCCCAAGGTCGTCAGGAGAACAGGTGAAACGGATTTTAACGCCGTCTTCATCGTCTTTTTGCAGCACTTCGGCGCTGAAGTCAGAATTTTTGGCAGAAATTTCTGCGGTGTAGAAATGAACAATATCGCCGACGTGCAGTCTCTTAGCATTTTTTATAAAAGCCCACCAGCTGATACCGTCGTCAGGGTGATAGAGCGTTACTTCTACCAGTGCTTCGCCGCGCTGACCGTAGAGGCGGGCAGGAATTACTTTGGTGTCATTAAAAACCAAAACATCATCAGGGTGCAAAATTTTCGGCAAATCAAAAAAATGGCGGTCGTGCATAGAGTTTTCATCGGACAAATCCAAAAGGCGCGAACTGTCGCGCGGGTCTGCCGGTTTTTTGGCAATTAAATCTTTATCCAAATCAAAATCAAAAATATCAACTTTCATCTTCTTTTCATGTCCTTATTTTGCGTTTGCTTTGTATATCTTGTAATATATGCCGAAACTAAACGCAAGCGCTTTTTTGCTAAATATTTGACAATATTTATTCTATTTGTCAAGTTAGGGCGATAACGGCGGTTTTATGGCTTAAATATGTAGATTTTTTTGTTTTTTTTTACATTTTTTGACAAAAAAGATATTGCAATCACTGCCAAAATAGTGTATAGTCTCACTATAAGTTGAGTTAATATGTCTGACAAGGAGTTAATGACAATGGCTAAAGAAATGACGGTAGAAGAGGCAGTCCGCTTGATTAAAGAAAGTTATGAGTTCGGCAGCGAGTTTGATGCAGCCGTAGCTTATTTGAAAGAACATGACGCCGGAAATGAAGTTTTGATACCGTTAAAAGATGAACAATCGGTTGTAAAAGTTAAAAAAGCTCGGGCTAAGGCATATTTGCAGCAGGCATTGGCTGGTGAGGAATATGACGAACGCATGGACGAGGCTTTGAAACTTTTGAAAGACGATAAGGCTGTTCAAGAAGAAACTGCCGATGAGCAAGAAGTTTTTGATGAAGAAAATCATCTGAATATGCAAGATGAAGAAGCTGTTTTGCGCAATACGCAAAAAATCAGCGAAATGGCGGATTATTTTGAAAAAGATCAGGCAAATGCCGATGAATTAAACACTATAAAAGAAAAAGTTGAAGTGGTTGACGACTCCGGTCAAACATTAACGGTTGATGAGGCGCAAAAGTATTGGGATTCTTTGTTGGAATCGGCAAAACAGCAGGCAATTATGCTGCGTGCCGGCGATACTAAATTCTTTATGAAAAAAGAAGAGGAAAAACGCCAAACCTTAAACCGCGATATTAAAGATTTTTGGGCTATCGGTTTGGCTCAAGGTGTTGCCGGAAGCGCAATGGATACTCCTGATGAAAAACAAGTTGCTCCGGAAAGCAAAGATTATGCAAAATATGTAAAATCTCAAGCTGTTAAAGCTGAAAAGGCTTTGAGTGATTTGTTTGAAAAAGGCAATAAAGTCAAAGTTAAAACAGGTTTCTTTTTGCATAATGCCGTTGAAACTTCCAAAAAAATGGCGTCGTATGCCCACCGTTGGCTGCAGAAGGGCTTTAAGAAAGTTGCTGCGGTATTCAGCAAGCGCCATGAAGACTATGATTCTAAGATGAAAAAACTGTTCGGCAAAGCTTATGAAGTTAAACAAGCCGCAGCTGAGCATATTAAAAACAATAAATGGCGTTTGTTTGCCGACACCGCTGCTACAGGAATTGTTGCCGTTTCAGCAGGTTCAGGCTTGGCATTGCCGGTAATTGCCGGATATGCGGTATATTCTGCCGCTGGTTCTTGGGTATGGCCTTTGGTAGAAAAGAAAACAAAAGCTATCCGCGAGGCAAAAAAAGCCGGAAAAGACGCTGAAGAGTGGACAGGTTTCAAAGGATTGAGAAAAGCCTTTACCGCAATTAAAAGTGATGAAAAAGAATATAAGAAATATAAAAACAGAGCTTATACTGGAACAGGTTTCGGCATTGCCGGCGCTGGTTTGGTTGCCGGAATGGGTGCAGCTTCAGGCTGGGTTGCCGATAAAGCCGGCGTTGCTACGGCACGTTTGGTTTCGACAGTGGTGCGTTCGGTTGGCTCTTTAACTAATCAGGGCTTGAATTACCATGATGTGAAAAAAGACTTTAAAGCCGACCCGTCTGCAGAAAACAGAGCTAAATTGAAACAAGCTAAAATCGGCTTGGGTTTGGGCAGTGTTATTGCTTTGGCAGGAAACTTTATGAGCTTTGCACATGTTGAAAAAGTTGCAGCTGCTGAAAATTCCGGCGGTTTTATGGATAAGGTTAAAGGTATCTTTTCAAAGAACGATTCAATTGCGCAAACAGATACAGCAAATGTTGCCGCAGCCAAAGCAGAAGTTTTGTCAGGCAATGGTACGGCAAGCAATTTGGGCAAAGTGGCAGTTGACAATGCTGCCGATGCAGCCGATGCCGCCGCGGTTGTTCCGACGGAATATAGTGCAGATATGGGTATCAGCGAATCGCACTGGGCAGAAATGCAGCGTAAATTACCAGGGATTTTTGAAAACCATGCTAAAATTTTTGGTAAAGAAGACATTGATCCGCAGGATATGTGGCGGGAAACTTATCAAAATTTGGACAACGCTATGAAAGCTAATCCGGAATATTTTGGTAACTTAACCAAAGAACAGGTTTTGTATAAATATATGAAATTGATTGAAACCACCGAGCAAGCTTCTGTTGGTCCAAAAGGAATGTTGGTTACCAAGTTAGATGAAAATGGTTTGCCAATGTATAACGGAAAAGAAAGAACCGAAGTTATGCGGGCGTTGAATGACATTATCCTGTGCGGTAAAAAAGTTAAAGTTCCGGCGGCTAAAATCGGTCAGATGCTGGATTACGTTGATGAAAAACGTGGCGGCTATATTGGACCTGATGCTGACCGAGGTATTACCAATAACCGCTATGTCGGCGGTCGTATGAGATGCGGTGATGATTATCAAAACGCTTGGGAACGCGCAGCGCGCAAAGTTGCAGCTCATCATCAGCATGTTGCTCCGCAGCCAGTTGTGGAAGCCGAGCCTGTTCCAGCTCCGACACCTGCTCCGGAACCGGAAAAACAGCCTGTTGCTACTGAAGAAGTGGTTGTGAACGAGGCTCCGGCTAAAAAGCCTGTTCATATTAGTGAAGAGGTTGTTAACGAGACGCCAGCACAGAGAAAAGTGGTTATTAACGAAGGCGCTACCGACGGTAATCTTGATGTGAACAGCAACAAAGTTCGCGGCAGAAGCAGAAGTTTTACCACTCGCGGTGGTCGTGATTAAAAAGCACTGTAGCAGCAAAAATTTGGCACTGGTTTCATTATTGAGACCGGTGCTTTTGTAATTGGTGGTGGAGATTGCTGCAGATATAAAAATTCTCCGATGGATTGGGGACCATCGGAGTTTTTGATATAATTAGGATTTTGTTTTATTTAAGTTTCACATCACCTCCTTAGTATCATTATTCTTTAAGCGAATATATTGTTCTGAATGTTACTGATGTTCTTTTATATCCCCTCACCCGATTCAAGGGGCGAGGTTTTAACCAAGTATGGCAAATAGTACAATGTTGTGTTAATACTGTGGAAAGGGCGGGGATAAAGACACCCCGCCTTTCTAGTGTTATTTTAGTAACCGTAATCCGAAAGAATTTTCGAACATGTCGTATATGTAACTTCTACACCTTCAGTATGTGGACTGGTGATTGCAATAGGAGAGACTTGTCTTTGCATATACAGATATTGAGTATAGTCCAATTCTTTTTTATGTTCGCACAGCGAGGACGGATATGGGGCGCTTACGGTGACATCATCTAGCGAATCTCGACCAACACAGCAGCTGTTGCCAAGATATTGACCGCCATACCAAGCGAGGCACAAACCTAAATCTGAATTAGCAAGTAATAAATTACAAAAGGACTCTGAATCATTTGAGCCGTCTCCGGTACACTCTTTAAGCTTACGTTTATATATTAAGTATAATGGATAATATAATTTTTCTGCTTCTATTGCGGCTTTGGTTGAAGCGTAGCAATCGTTAGTAACCACACTGGTATTTGGATAAGTCCAAGTTGGCTTGTGATTGTCTAAAGTATCAGGGTTATAGAATACCCATAGCTTAGAATAATCGCCGATTGCCTTCATAGTGCTGTCAGTTGTCATTGGTACATAATCAACTGCAACATTATGAGCAGAGCAAGCGCCTTGCTGGTTAACGTACATATTCGCCACAGAAGCGCAATCGTCCGAGCCGCAGGAGGTAAACGAAGACACTCCGTCCGGCTTTGTCGGTTCATAGGACATTGTGTTTGCCGCATTGATAATGTATGGCTGGAACGGTGCGTCATCGGTCAGCGCTTGAGCAATTTCAGTAACGCGTAATTTTTCAGAAGCATCAAGTTCATCATAATTATCTATTTTAGACAGGTCGAACACATCTATGGTGCAGTACTCCATTTGGCAGAAAAGCGATGAAACCTTATTATATGGTGCACCGGTATAGTCTACGGCGCTGCTTAAATTATAAGCTTTGGAGTATTTAGAATAACTGCTGTAGCTGCTTTGATTTTCGCCGTTATTAAGATAATATTTTTCAGATATATCTTCGCCTTTGTCAGGAGTGCTGGATAACGGTATAGCATATTCCATATTGGCGTTGGCAATGTTGTTAAATTGAGTTTTCATACTTTTAACTTGTGAATTGTTTTTGTCTTTTACAAAAACCATAAGCTTAGCGTCAGCATCGGATTCCGCTACAAGCGGGCATAATTTCAAGAAAATCGGCACAATATTGGCGCTGCATTTACAAGTATTGCCGGCTACATGATAACTATAATCGTCATTGAATTTTTCCGGACAAGAATAGGTGGTTTGAACTATTTTTTGGGTGCAAGTATAATAAGCATAGCCATAGTCATTATCTTCCGAATAGTCGCCGACAGTCATTTCAGCACCACCATCGCAAAATTGATATGGACATGTCGGGTCGCTGTTATCTTCAGGGCAATTATCATTATTGTATGGACAATAGCAGGAGTCATCATGCAAGATGCATTTTGTATTGCATACCCCATCTTGCGGCTCATCAACAAAAAACGGTAGATCATCTGTTTCTCCGGTATAAACAGTGGTAGTCGCTGTTGCTGCTATAGTGGTACAGGTTTGTGGAGACGTTTTTTCACAGGTTCCGCATCGGTTGCTGTCTTTATCAATTTTGTTTGCATACTTAAACTCTTCATCGTCTGCGCACTCTGACTTTGTTTTCAGACCGCCCA
>CAVEOB010000034.1:0-15571 GCA_963617265.1 Mediterraneibacter gnavus | reverse complement strand
ACAGCAACGGCACCTGCACCTGTGCCGAGGGTTATATACCAGACAGCACCGGCACCGGCTGTACTAAAAAGAGCGACGATGACAGCAATATCACTGTTAAATTCCAATATACCTGCAACGGCGGGGCTTGCTCAAGCGATGTTACCGATAAAATCAAATATGAATTTAACGGCAGCGAAATAGGCAACAACATCAGCGGTACAGCTATCGCCAAAACAGATTGGAGTGGCTACAATGAACTTAACTGGGTTATACCTGATGGAAAAGAATTAGTCAATAGAGATCAACCATATGGCTGTTCTTATGCCGGCGATGACTGCGGACAAAAAAATTCGGGAAGAAACGGATATGCAAATGACGTCTGCAACACTCAAGGTGTAAGCACCTATGAGTTAGACTATCATGATTTTGACTTTGTTTCTAATACGGATGTTATTACTGATGGCACTGTTGCTGATATTGGACTGCATCTTCTAAAAGATGAAAGCACAGGTAAATATTTATATCTATTGGATAACGAGTTTTGGAATATTGAAAGTAATTGTTCAGCAGCAGATGACTATGACAGCTGCATACTTCGAGATGCACATGAAGTTGCCAACAATGAAGTTGTTTTGCAAATTCCATTAAAAGGCGGTGAACGATGCGCTGCGTTGAATGGTCAAAAGTGCCTATACTACATTGTAACATGTCCTTACGATACAGCAGATTGTATGAATGAACAATATATATATTACACAATAAAATCATCAGGTGACAGCACTAGAGTAACCGGCGGCACTTCTTCTTTGAAACGGATGTCTAACGATTACTTGCAAGCTAAATTTGAGGAAACCAAAAATTATAGCTTTGAACCAAAGAACAATAAGATTGTTTACTACACATGCGATTTGCAAAAATGGGATGAAATAGAATTAGTATCCTACACTAATGTTATTGGCTATGCGTTCAATTTGAATGATCAATGCCATACAGTACGCAATAAAAGTCAAGAAATTAAAGGCGGACCAGATGCTGATCAGATAGTTTCTGATAAGTTGATTGGTTATGTAAAAATTGGCGGTCAGTCTACCATCAGCGGCACGACTGTCACCTCTAATCTATATGTAGCCGGAACTGTACACGATGAGTTTACAATGGGCGGTGCTAGTTATGGAAGTTTCTCAGTATATTACAACTGCGGACAGCAAACAGATGATAGTCATGACGCACATATGTACGGTGCACCTGTAACAACAATAAAAGCCGGAAAATATTATTGGGGTACTGTATTTACTCAAACCGGCTCGGTTTCGGATTGTGATGCTATTATGGGCAGAACATATTTTAGCATATCTTCAAATCGTTCGTACTCCGGCACAAATTATCTAAATACAGTATGTAAAAATAGGGGGGAATATATCAAGGATAGCAAAGGTGCTTATATCATATTGTGCGGTGCTAAATATGATAATGAATGCAACTCTGCCATGTGATTAACGACTATTGATAAAGAAAAGGCGGGGTGTCTTTATCCCCGCCCGCTCTACTGATTATTATTAACACACTATTATGAACATACTATTTGTCATCATTGACTTTGAGCGTCAGCTCATTCGCCGAGGATCCAGTATGGTAGGTCTGCTTAAAGAATATGGACTCTTTATTTCTGGATTCTTGAGACAGTTCGCTAACGCTCACGCTCAAGAATGACAGTGAGAGAAGAGGCTAATTAGATTGCTTCGTTACACTCGCAAAGACGATAGAGCAAGAAGCGAGGTTTGACAGAGAGAATGACATAAATAAGTACAACACTATAAGGAGGTGGTGCAAAACTTAAATAAAAAACAAAATATCGTAAAGTCTAAATAAATACCGCGGTTCTCCCCCAGATTGCCGCGGTATTATTATTCAGCCCGCAGGCAAAATTTTGGGGATTGTCCAAATTATTATACTTGACAAAACGAATTAAACATGTTAAGAATAGACAAAAGAAAAGAAAAAATAGGGATTGTAAAATGTCTGATAACAAAGAAATTTTAGATAGAATTGCCTCAATTAAAGGTAAACTGCATACTTCAGCTGAAAATGCGGAGATGTCAGGTTTTGCCAATAAACCAAAACTGGCAGAAAAAGTTAATGGCTTCGGCGGTAAGGTATTGTCGCCGATGAAAGAATATGCAGCGGTTCAATCCCCAAGCAAATCTGATATGCGCGCCGTTGAATTTGGATTTAGCCCATTGGCTAAGGGTTCTACCGAAAATGTTGCGGTCGATAAGCAGCTGGTGCAAAATTTGCAAGCCTCCCGTTCAAACAATATTGTCTCTAAGCTAAAAGACAAATCAAGAGAATAAAGGTTTTCCTCCTTATAAAAAATCCCCTGTTAAAAAAGCAGGGAATTTTTTTGCATTAAATGTCTGAAGATTTTTATAAATCGCAATGTCCGCTGATTTCATGGTCCAGCCGCTTTTCGTGCAAGCCGTAAGGGTCTTGATGCACAATAATCTGCGACATAGGGAAAGCCGCCAAAATTTTTGCCTCGACTTGGTCTGAAATATCATGGCTTTGCGACAAAGTTAAATTACCGTCCAGCTCTAAATGGATTTCTACAAACATTCGCATACCGGAAATGCGGGTTCTGAAATCATGATAGCCCTTAACTTCAGGCACGCTAAGCGCTAAATCCACAATTTTTTGCTTTATATCATCATCAACTTCATGATCGGTGATTTCTTCCAGCGCCTTAACCGCGATGTGTCCGGCATTCCACAGCAAATACACGGAAATCGCCACCGCCGTGGCGCAATCAAACCACTGCCAATTCAAATAGCGCACCACCAGCAATGACAAAATAATTGCCCCGTTGGTCAGCAGGTCAACCGTATAATGCGCGCTGTCCGCCTCTATTGCCTGTGATTTGGTCTTTTTCACCACCGCCGACTGAAAGGCAATCAACCCCACGGTCAAAACAATGCTCACTCCCATAATCCACAAACCGACGGCTGTTTGTTTGAGCGGCGCCGGATTCATCAAGCGGCAAATGCCGTCATAAAAAATAAATCCGCCCGAACCGGCAATAAACGCCGCCTGAATCAAAGCACTGACAGATTCCGCCTTGCCATAGCCGTAACGGTGATGTTCGGTCAGCGGCTTGTTGGCAAACTTGACGGCGACCAAAGAAATGGACGAAGAAATGACATCGGTCAGGCTGTCCACCATTGAAGACAATACCGAAAGCGAACCGGTCACAATCGCCGCGCCGGCTTTGATGACGCTTAAAGTCAGCGAAACACTGATACTGGCGCAAGCGGCAAAGGCTTTCAGCTTTTTCAGGTGCTTTTCATCTATATCAGAACTGCTCAAGAATTTTCTCCATTTTCTGCGAATCTATTTTTAAAGGCTTATGGTTATAGTATTTAGCCGCAAGTTTCAAGTGCGGATTAGTGTTTTCATCTGCAAAATCAAACACCGCGTAATTTTCGCCGTTTTCCCGATAAAGCGACAAAACCGCCTTGTTGTCGTCTTCTATAAACAATTTACGAACCTGCAAAGGCTTTGCCGACAATTTAACATCAACAGGCTCAATCGGCGTGTTTAGCGCGTATTTCATTAAATAGAGCAGCTTTTCCTGTTCCGGCTCATAGTTGCTTGGCGAATAAAGCCGACCATAGCGCAAATCCCATAAATTGCCGTAAGTCCACTCGCGGTAGTTCAAATTCATATCCACAAAGTCGGCGCTGATTTCCCAAACCTGAAACTGGTTGTCAAATTTAACATACGCCGCTTTAGAGCCGCGCCCAAGGTCAATGTTTATGTCGCCTAAATCAAAGCGCTGTATCAGCTCGCCACCGTTTTTGAGCTCTACTTCTATCATTTTAGAGGAAGAATCGGCAAGCGGAGCCAAATTGAACAAGCCTAAATTTTCGGCTTTATTGGTTTTGCGTTCAAAAAATTTGGCGTCGGCAAGCGTGGTCAGCAGGCGGCGGATTCTTTCTTGATACACCGGCATATTTTCATGTTCTTCCAACACCCACAAACCATCTTTTTTGCTAAACCGCAATTCCGCCGAATTTGATTTTAAGCTAATCGAATCTATATCATTAAGCTTTTTCAACACCGCCGGAAATGCCGTTTTTCCCTCGTAAGCGTCAACGCTGCTGCGGTTGGCCAAATAAACGGAAAGCAAGGCTATTGCAAATATCAGCAGGCAGCCTCCGGCAAGGCGGACAAGTTTTTTATCTATTTTGAAACTGAGATGATGTTCCAAACGCTTTTGTTTCAGCGCCTGCCGGAACTTCAAGCCCAAAAGAAACAGCACCAGCAACACCGGCACAGCCAGCAAATTCAGTAGGCTGACCGTGTTATCTATTCTGCGGATATCGGCAAAAGCCTGTTCGCGGATATCACTGAGCTGCTGGCGCAGTTCGTTCAGCTGCTCACGCACTTTGGCTACCGCCGCCAGCTCGTCTGCCGTAAAGTTTTCACGTTCTTCAAAGTCTTTTTTGTTCCAAACTTCCTGCATTGCCTGCTTGGCTTTGTTCATTTCGGCAAAAATCGCATCTTCCTGCTTGGTAAATTCCAGCGAGTTCAAACGGCGCATTTTTTCTATGCCGCTGAACGGGTGGCTTTGCGCCGATTTGCCTCGCAGCTGCAGCAAATCGTCATCGTTGGTCAAATAATCCAGCGCATTCAGTACAAAATTGGCGTTGTCAAAGCTTTCTACCACATATTCCGACTCTAAAAACGACTTTTTCTCGCCCCAAAAAGTGTCATACAAAAAGTCGGTGTCCGCCATAACAATCAAATCAAACGGATTTTCTTTTTGCAAACCGATAACCTCGGCGGCGATAATCTTCGAATTGTCGTCAGGCTCAAAATAACGCAAAATTTCTTGCGGATTCAAGCCGTTAATCACCACATCAGCCGACATAATTTCCGAAATTTTACCGGCGCGCAGCATTGGATAAAAAGCGATTTTCTTTTCCTCATACGCCGTTGGTTCAGGCATTATCACCGAAGTTGACGCCACCAAAATTTCATTAAGATTTTTAGTAACCGGATGAACTGGACTCATATTTTCGGATTTAATTCTGAATTGTATCACGTCCTGCGAAAAAGTCGGATTTGTCTTGTAATCTGCCGAAGCGTCAACAGTGATGGAATTGCCTAAATCCGCCACCACATAGTCTTTATAAAACTTTATATGCCAAAAATCTTCCAATTCGCCCAAATCTGAACCTTTTAAATAGCGATTTTCGCTGGAATAAAGGCGGGACGCCTCGTTGGCAGGGTCTAACAGCATCAAAATCCTGCCGCCGCTTTGTGAATATTCCTTAATTTTAGCGATATATTCCGCCGGAAAATTATCGGGATAAAACAGCAGCAAGGCATCAAACTTGCGGTTAAAATCTTCGGGGCGCACAATGTTGGTTATATCATAATTTTCGTTCAGCAAATCAACAATTTTCCACGGCTGCCCTAAAAACGCACCATCGTTGCCGGTTGAACCGAATATCGGCAGACCGGTTAAAACGCCCAAACTTTTCTTTTGGTGGTGCAGCTGGCGGATTTTAGTAATTAAATCCTGTTCCAAATTACCGGCGCGCTCTTGAGCAAAAAACGGGATAACTTGTTTATTCTGCAAAGTGTCTTCTAATGTCAGCCCAAACAAGGCGTTTTGGTTTAAGTCAATCAAAGGAATCGGCTGCAAACCATTTGCCAAAGCAATATCCTCTTCCGCGCTTAAAAACTTTGGCTGATAAATTTTATAGTCAAAATTTCCGTTTGAAATATCGCGGCACTTTTTCAAGAGCAGCCGAACATTGTCAAAAACCTCGCGCAAAGCCGGATTCCGCTGCTCCAAAATCGGAGAGAAATAAAGCTTTGCCAACACCGGTTCAGGCAGGTTCTGCAAAATTTTTTCTGAACTTTCGGTTAAGGTAAATATTTTCTTTTCGGTCGCGTCATATTGAAAACCGCGAGCCAAGCCGTTTGCCAATATGTTAATTCCTAAAAAGGCAAAAAGCAGCATTACCCACGCTATTAAATAATAGCCACGGCTATTTGATTTTAACCAACCAGAAGTGCCGGCGGTTTTGAAGTTGACAATCAAAATGGTGGTAAAATTGAAAAAGCAAATAATTGAAGCAAAAAAGATAACGTCGCGCAATTCCACCAAGCCAAGACTAAGCGTGCTGAAATGACTTAAAAAGCTGAAGGAAGCTATCACGTCAATAATCGTATCCGGCAAAAACAGGCGGAAAAACGACAAAATATATTCTATACCGCTCCAAAAAAACAGCAAATTGACGATAACCGCCAAAACCAACGCTATTACCTGATTTTTAGTTAGCGCCGACATAGTTTCGGAAATGGCAAGCATACAGCCGGCTAAAGCAAAACTTGCCAAATAGCCCAAGGCAATAACGCTGTTGTCGGGAGAGCCTAAAACGTTAACAGTTATCCAAAACGGAAAAGTCAGCAACAAAGCCAAGCCACAAAACAGCCATGCAGCAAAAAATTTGCCGCACACCAGCGTGCGAATCGAAACCGGCATAGTTACCAGCTGCACAATGGTTTTGTTGCGAAATTCCTCCGCCCACAGGCGCATGGAAATCCCTGGGATGAACAGCAAATACAGCCACGGCTGGAAAGAAAACATTGACTGTAAATCAGCCTGCCCGCGACCGAAAAAGCCGCCAAAATATAAAGTAAACGAGGCGTTAAGCAATAAAAAGCTCAACAAATATACATAAGCAAGCGGAGAAACAAAATAACGGAATAACTCGTTTTTGCAGACAATCCAAAGTTTTTTCATGGCTAATTCTCCTTGTGGGCTGTAAGTTTGCGAAAAGCATCGGCAAGATTCTTAGTTTTTGTCTGCTGCAAAATATCTGAAAGTTTGCCGTCTGCCTTAATTTTGCCTTTATCCAGCAAAATTATCCGACTGCAAATTGTTTCCGCCTCTTCAAGCAAATGCGTGGAAATTAAAATGGTCTTGTCTTTTGCCATATCGGAAATAAGCTTGCGGATATACTCCTTTTGATTTGGGTCCAGCCCGTCTGTCGGTTCGTCCAAAAGCAGCAGCGGCGGATTATTCAAAATGCTTTGCGCAAACCCCACGCGCCGCTGATAGCCTTTGGACAGCGTTTCTATTTTTTGTTCCGTAATTTCTTTGATATTAGCAATTTCAATGACTTCGGCAACACGCTGTTTGCTGACTTGCCGAAGTTCTGCCATATAATCCAAAAACATCTTTACGCTGACATCGGGATAAAGCGGAGCTCCTTCCGGTAAAAAACCGATATTTTCTTTGGCAAAAAGCGGAGATTTGCCAATATTCTTTCCCAATACTTCAATATCTCCTGATGTTGGAGCCAAATAACCGGCAATCATATTCATTAAAGTAGATTTTCCGGCGCCGTTAGGTCCTAAAAGTGCGATAATTTCACCTTGACGTGCACAAAAAGTTATGTCGTCCGAGGCTTTAATGGTGTCATAAATCTTGTTCAAATGAGACACTTTTAAAGTTATATCATTGTTTCTGGTCATAAATTTCTCCTCCGGTCATAGGTTCATAAGCTCCGGTGGTGGTCGGATAGGTTATCGGCAAAGCATAAAGGCGGCGCGCGGTGTTAAAAGCAGTTGCAACAGCGCCGACATTTTTCAGCTCCGCATTAAGTTCGGTGATATTTTTTAGAACGCTGTCCTTAAATACGTGTTTCAAAAAACGCACCAGCGACGGATTTTTAGTTCCTTCTCCGGCAATATAAATTTCCGCCGGCTGCTGCGGTAAAAAATTTTGCGCCGACTGATATATTGACTGGGCAATAAACGCCGTGGCAGTTGCCGCACCGTCTTCAAGCGACAAACCTTCCAAATGTTCTTTTTTATCACTGAAACATAGAATATCCAAAGATTTTGGCGGTTCTTTACGCAAAAATTTGTGGTGCAGCAAGTTTTCCAAAATTTGTACATGGATTTTTCCGGTAATTGCCAAACGTCCGTTGTAATCGGTCTGCATATTGGCGTGGCGGAAAGTCCAATCCTCTATCATCGCCAGCCCTGGGGCACAGTCAAAAGCCAGCAATTCTCCCGACTCACCCAAATAAATCAGGCTGCTCACCGCCTCTAAATCTATAAACAAAGCCGGACGCTCGATATTTTGCCCGACAGCATTAAAAAACGCCGGCGTCAGAGGAGATGATTGTCCGCCCGAAAGCAAATCCGCCTTATGAAAGTGTGTGACCACTCGACGTCCCAGCTTGCGGCTAAGTTCATGCCCCTGCTCTAACTGATAAGAACATTTATTCGCCGAATCACAGCAAATAGTCAGGCTGTCTATGCCGATTTCATCAAATTCTTCTGCTTTGCAAAACTCTTTTATCGCTTCTATATAAAAATCCGTCATTTCACTTTGCAGCTGCTGAATTTGTTTATTTTCCCGCAACAAAGACAAATCGCCGACGCGCTTGCCGATAACCGCACGAATTTCCGCAACCAAAGGTTCAGGATACGGAACAATTGCCGTTTTCAGCACATTATGTATGTCTATGCCGTCAGTATTTACTAACGCAAGCTCAATAGAATTTAAGGTTGCTCCGCCGAAAAGCCCTAATGCTGTTATATTTTTTATCATTTATATAAATCTCTTTTGTTGCAATGCCAAAATAATATGCTAATATGCGTTAAAATTTAGTATAAAGGATAAAGAACGATGAACAAGTTTAAATCAGAATTTTTAAATATTATGCACGAACGCGGTTTTTACAATCAATGCACTAATGAAGAAGGTTTTGACGCTTATCTTTACGAATGCGAGAGCAAAGGCAAACCGGCAGTCGGCTATTTAGGTTCTGATCCAACCGGAGACAGCCTGCATGTCGGACATATTGTACCGTTGATGATGATGCGCTGGTTTCAAAAATGCGGACACAAGCCATTGACTTTGGTCGGCGGAGCCACCGCACGTATCGGCGACCCTTCGGGCAAAGACAAGCTGCGTCCGTTTTTAGATGAAGAAACTTTGGCGCACAATATTGAAGGCTTGAAAAAGTCGTTCCGCAAGTTTTTGAAATTCGGCGATGGAGCCAATGACGCGGTTATGGTTGATAACTGGGATTGGTTTAAAGATGTTAACTATTTGGCATTTTTACGCGACATCGGAACTTGCTATTCGGTTAACCGCATGCTGACCATGGAAAGCGTTAAAAGCCGTTTGGAACGCGAACAGCCGATGTCTTTTTTGGAATTTAACTATATGCTTTTGCAAGGCTACGACTTCTGTCAACTGCTGCAAAAATATAACTGCCGCGCGCAAATCGCCGGCGCCGACCAATGGGGCAATATCACTTCCGGCACAGAACTGGGACGCCGCCGCTATGATACGGAATTGTTCGGTTTCACCAGCCCGATTTTGACCGACTCGTCAGGTAAGAAAATGGGTAAATCAGAAGGCAATGCGGTTTGGATTAACGATGAAAAATTGCCTTCATATGACTATTACCAATATTTCCGCAATATCGGCGATGCCGAAGTCGGCAAATGCCTGCGCGTGTTTACGGATTTGCCGATGGACGAAGTACGCCGTTTGGAACAGCTGAAAGACAAAGAAATTAACGAAGCTAAAAAGATTTTGGCCTTTGAAGCTACCAAAATTTGCCGCGGTTTAGATGAAGCGCAAAAAGCACAAGAAACAGCCGTTAAAACTTTTGAACAAGGCGCTGCCGGCGTTGATTTGCCAACCTTGAATGCAGATTTGAATGCTGGAATCGGCGTTTTGGACGCTTTCTTGCAAATCGGTTTTGTTGCCAGCAAAGGCGAAGCCCGCCGCTTAATTAAGCAGTCCGGCTTAAAAATCAACGACAAACCCGTTACTGATGAAAACTATGTTATTACATCTGCCGATGTAGTTGACGGAGCTGTCAAAATTTCTCAAGGTAAAAAGAAATTCGGTTTAATCAAGTAATTTGTTTTATACCTAAACTTTAAACACCGCTCTATGTTATGAGAGCGGTGTTTAATTATTAAGCTAGTATTGAATTTACAGCTTTTTCCAAGTTGTGCCAGTCGGGCTGTCTTCCAAAACTATGCCGCGTTCTTTCAGCTCATTGCGAATAGCGTCGGCAGTGCCCCAATCTTTGTTCTTTTTGGCTTCGGCGCGTTTAGATATCAAAGCTTCTATTTCAGCATCTTCCTTGTCGTCAGAGGTTCCTTTGAACCAGCTTTGAGCGTCATTATACAGCAATCCCAGCATATAAGCATTTGCCATAAGCTCAGATTTATATTTTATACGCTCTTCCTTGGTTTCAGCTTTGTTCAGATTGCCCAAAGTTTCATGCAAATATGACAAAGCCAGCGGAGTGTTTAAATCATCGGACAAAGCAGTGATTAGTTTTTCGCTCGGCTCAACTTTTTCTGCCGGAATATCAGCGTTTTTCAGCAGTGCATTATAGAATTTATCCAAAATTGCTTTAGCTTGTTCCAAACCTTCAAATGTAAAATTAAACGGCTGATGATAATGGGTAGTCAAAAAGAGCAGGCGCAAAGCTTCTGCCGGATATTTTGCCAATATCTCATCAACGGTATAGAAATTGCCTAAAGACTTAGACATTTTCACGCCGTTAATCATCAACATTCCTGTGTGCACCCAATAATGGGCAAAACGTGTTCCAGGGTAAGCACAGCAAGATTGCGCACATTCGTTTTCATGGTGCGGGAAAATCAAATCCGAACCGCCGCCGTGAATATCAAAGTCGTTGCCCAACAGCTTAGAGCTCATCGCAGAGCACTCCAAATGCCACCCTGGACGACCATAACCCCATGGGCTGTTCCACCCCGGCTGGTCAGCATCGGAAGGTTTCCACAAAATAAAATCTGCCGGATTTTTCTTATAGTCGGCAACTTCCACACGGGCGCCGGCAACCATTTCTTTCATAGAGCGTCCGGATAAAAAGCCGTAGTTCGGCATAGAATCCACATCAAACAAAACCTGCTTATCGGCAATATAGGCGTGACCGTTTTTCAGCAGCAGCTCCACCAGTTTTATCATTTCCGGAATATACTCGGTTGCCCGCGGGCGGTAATTTGGCGACAGAACATTTAACTTTGCCATGTCGTCAATATACCAGTTATAGGTTTGCTCAGTGATTTCACGGATAGATTTGCCAGTTTCTTTATGTTTGTTCAAAATCTTATCGTCAACATCAGTGATGTTAGAAACATAGGTAACATGCTCTTTGCCATAAACATAGCACAGCAAACGATACAGAACATCATACACCACAGGAGTTTTGGCGTTGCCCAAATGCGCTTTATCATAAACGGTCGGACCACAGACATACATTCGCACGTTGTTTGCGTCAATCGGAACAAATTTTTCCTTACGCTGTTTTAAGGTATTGTGCAAATATATTTCAGTCATTTTTTCCTCCTGTTAAGCTTTTTGTCCTAACAAACGTTTTTTGGCTTTCTCATAGCCGATTAAAGGCAGCAGAGTTTTGAGCTCCGGTCCGTCGTCTAAAGCAGTCAAAGCTTTGCGCAGCGGGTGAAACAGCTCGCGTCCTTTTTTGCCGCTTTGCGCTTTTACGCCTGAAAGCCATTCGTTAAACGTGTTTTCAGTCCATGGCTCTGCCGGCAGCAATTCTGCAGCTAAGTCGGTTAGAGCTTTATCTTCAATAATCGGGGCAACTTCTTTGTGGCAAATATCTTCCCAAACTTTGACATCATCTACCACATTCAAGTTAGCGCGCACATCATTCCAAAATGTTTCATCGGCAGAAATGCGGTCTTTTACCAAAGCATACGGCATAGAACGTACAACTTTAGTGTTGAAATGCTTTAACTCTTCTTCATCAAATTTAGGCTGTGAACGTCCTAATTTGCTGAAATCCAAAGATTCTGCTAATTCATCTAAAGAATAATACGGCTCAATTGCATCAGATGTTCCCAGTTTTGCTAAAAATGAACAAATAGCCATAGCCTCAACGCCTTCGGCTTTTAACTCGCGCACACCCAAACTGCCCAAACGCTTAGACAGCTTCCCTTCTGTACCGGTTAACAGCGGCAGGTGGGCAAAAGTCGGAACTTTGCCGCCGATGGCTTCAAACATCTGAATTTGCGAAGCAGTGTTGGTGGTATGGTCTTCGCCGCGCACAATGTGTGTAATGCCGAAATCGCTGTCATCAATGCAGGAAGGCAGGTGATACAAATAGCTGCCGTCTTCGCGGATAATAATCGGGTCGCTCAATTTTTCGGCTTCATAGCGGCAATGTCCGCGCACAATATCGTCCCACTCAATTATGCCGTCCAGCAGCTTAAAGCGATAGTGCGGCTTGCGTCCTTCGGCTTTAAATTTTGCCAAATCTTCGGCAGTATAATGCAGAGCCTGACGATCGTATACGGGAGCCAAGCCTTTTGCCATAGCGCGTTTGCGCTTAATTTCCAGCTCTTCCGGAGTTTCATAGCAGGCATAAATTCTGCCTTCGTCCATAAGTTTTTTAGTTACTTCATTATAGCGGTCAAAGCGGGCGGATTGACGGGCTTCTTCGCTCCACTCAAAGCCCAGCCATACCAAACTTTCACGCATGGCATCTTCATATTCTTTTTTGGAACGCAGGCGGTCGGTGTCATCAATTCTCAACATAAATTTACCGCCGAGTTTTTTAGCCAGCAGCCAGTTAAACAAAGCCGTTCTGGTGTTGCCTATGTGCATAAAGCCGGTTGGACTTGGTGCGAATCTTACTTTTATTTCAGACATTTATTTTCCTATATATTTTTGCGCAAATTATTTAAAATCTTTGCGTATCATATAAAGGTTGTTTGTCGATTTCAACCCTAAAATGAGCCGGAATTCAAGTTTTGTTGATTTTTTTCTTCATTATCGCGGGTGATTGTCTGCAAATCTTCTAAAAACCAGTCAATTTCTTCATCGTTATCATTATATATCATTTTATAAAAGCGGTCGCGGAACGCCAGCAGCAAGCTGCTTTCGCCGATTTTTAAATCCCGCACCTGAAGCTGACCGTTATTTTTGACTAATGCAAACAAAACATTAAAACCTTTTTGTTCCTGTCCGGTTGCCTGCTGCAGCGCTTTAAGCTTGATAATGCACCAAACATCAACTCCGCTTTTGGTCGGCAGAACTTTCGCCACGCTGAAAGAAATTTCACCTTCGCCAAAATCCAGCGGATAACCCTTATAGAGGCTGTTAATGTATTGTTTAAACAGCGGCATATATTGTTTTTGCTGCTCCGAGGTCATTTTGCGCCAATATTTACCAACAGCAAATTTTGCAGCATGGTCAAGGTCTATATCCTTATAAAATATATCGTCCAACGCTTTATATTTGCGCTCCAAATTTGTGTCGGCAAGAATTTGTAAAATTTGATTGCCTTTATGCTCAGCCCAATTTTCCGCCTCTTTTGCGCCGATTTTTTCAGACGCAGTTGCAGGCATTGCCAAAGCCAGCAGCAAAAAAAATATAAGTCTTAATAAAACTTTCATTTTTATTTTGTATCCTTTTAGATATATTGTATATCATATATAATACAGATTAACACAAAAATGGTTAATAAGATGAAAATATTTTCTATATTCGGCATTTGCGCCTCTTTATTACCGATGTTGGCACATGCGCAACAGGTTCCGCAATTTCAAGAACAGGTATATTATCAGCAGCCTGCGTATTATCACCCGCTGGCGCCGCAAGTTCAGCAGCAGCGCAGCCCGATTGAACAAATTGTTTGGAACAATAAAGTCCGCTGCGGCAGCGATTTAAGCGTAAAATCCTACGCCTATAAAGAAGACGGCGTGTGGAGCGGCATTGACGCCGATTTATGCCGAATAATCGCCCAAGCATTATTAGGCGACAACAAAAAAATCCAAATGGTGAACGTGTCACAAAAAAATATGTCACGGGCTTTAGATGAAAACAGAATTGACGTAATGCTAAGCGGCGGAGCTTATTCGGCAAAAACCGAAACCTCCCGCCAAGCCTTGAGCACAGGATTTTTATATTATGACCATCAAATGCTGATGGTGCATAAAGACGCGCCTGACAACCTGAAAGAATATAAAGATAAAAAAATCTGCATTTCTACAGATTCCGACTATTATAAGAATTTTGACGATTACAACTTAAATAACTCGCTCGGTATGCGTTATTTAACATTTAACACCCTGAAAGAAGCTAAAGAAGCATTCTTACTGAACAGATGTCAGATGATGACGGCAAGCGGCTTGATGCTAAACGGTATTTTGCGCGATTTGTCGGGTGGCAGCGCTAAAATTTTGCCGCAGCAAATTGCTTTGCATCCGGTTTATGCCTATGTTCAACGCGACAATGCCGAATTGCGTTTGGCGCTGAAATGGATATTTAATGCACTGTTTTTGGCAGAAAAATATGATATAAATGTGCAGAATTTGAGCTTTTTTGCCTCTAACGACAATCCGGAAATCCGCAATTTGCTGGGCGATGACGAACAGCTGTGGCTGGATTTGAAAGTAAAGCCGCACTGGGTGAAAGAAGTTATTTCTTTGTTCGGCAACTATCGTGATATTTATGATAAAGATTTAGGCAAAGATTCTGATTACAATTTGGAACGCAGCGAAGGCAAACTGGTAAAAGACGGCGGCACCATCTACCCCCTGCCGTTTATGTAAACAACCCTAAAATAAAGGTATCCAAAAGGGTGGAACTTTCCACCCTTTAAATTTATTTTATTCTTTGAAGTTTAGAAATTGTTTTGGTATTTCCCAATAAATTTTCATACTGAAAAATACCCGAAAGTATAAAAATTCCAGCAGGAATATAGCTATTATCGGGAATACTTACATCAACATCATTAGATGTAACAAAATATAGTGTTGTTTGATTTTTTATACCATACATATCTTCTAGCATACTATCCATATCAATGCCCATAGCATTTAACATTAAATACGCCGCATCTCCGCCGTAAATTTCTTTCAACATACTATTTGCAAGATTAACAGAAACAGCTTCAACAATTGTTCCGTTATAAATCTGCTGTACCGTTTTAAAAGTATTTTTATCTGCTGCAAATATACAGTTAGTATTTAAATCATTGGAACACCAAGGATATCCATATTTTGAAGAAAGTTCCTTTTTAAATTTTTCTATTTTTTCCTGTTTTTCTTTTACTTCTTTATCATAATCCAATTTTTCTTTATGCGTTTCATCTATAATCTTTTTATAAATTTTATATTCTTCAGGATATTCCATCTTGCATATTTCACAGCTTTCCGATAACAGACTAAATTTATTATCATCAGAAAGTTTGTTCAATTCCTTATATTTCTTTTCTCCATTTCTGGTAAACCATGATATATACATAATTTTATCGTCATTATTTATTTTGACATAGTTTCCATATAAAAAGTAGCAATTATTAGGTACTTCAATATCCTTAGTATTATATTTTCTAGGCAAAGATACAAGATTTTCATTTGTTTCAATAATGCTGCATCCAAACAAAAACAACAAACCCAATATACATAGACTCTTCATTTATTTTCTCCAGATGTAATTGTCTTTTTTTTTTTTTTCTCTACAAATTGAATTACAGCATCC